>NZ_JBNPNC010000001.1:0-124435 GCF_050314315.1 Desulfovibrio sp. SGI.102
CTTCAGACAAGTACCGAGTCTCTTCTTCCCGCCATCCCTGCCCGGCGACCAGCCTGCGAAGAGACGAAAAAAGGGCGGGATGTCCCGCCCTTGTCCGGCCTCCAGTCCCTCCCGCCGTCAGGCGACGGAAGGGACCTCACAACAAAAAAAACGTTTTACGGCGCCACAGGGCTCAGGCCCAGCTCGGCTGGTGCGCTGACGTTCACGCCGTGGCTGATGCTGCGGCTCTCGCCCGCGGGCACCTCCACCTTCCAGAACAGGCTGTGATCCTCGCCCTTCTGCGCCCGGGTGCCGTCCAGCGACACTTCCACGGACTTGTTGACGGGCAGGGGCTCGGGCCGCTCCACACGCACCGTCACGGCCTGGGCACGCGCGTTGTGCACCGTGTAGGTCCAGTTCCAGCTCCAGGTCTGGCGCTTGCCGATGATCCCGGTCTCACCGCGACGTTTGTCGTCCGTGGTGGTGGTCACCGACACGCGGGGATCCACCCCGAAATAGAGGCGCACCTTATTGCCTTCGGGCACGAAACGCCCCGATCCCACCGGCAGGCCGTCCACGGAGAACTCGGCCTGGGCCGAAGGCCAGGGAGTGCTGTCCAGCGCCCGTTCCACCATCAGCCACACCGGGCTGCCCTGCTCGTCAGGACGGGCCACCCACTGCAGGGGGGCCTTCCATTCTTCCTGCCGCAGCACAAGGCGTTCCTGCCCCTGCGGCAGGGTCACGCGGCCCAGATCCCAGCGGGCATAGGTTCCCTTGTCCAGCACCGGCACAGGAGCGGCGGGAGCGTTGGGCGCGCTGTCGGCCCGGGCGGCCAGCACCACAGGGGCGGCCTTGAATTCCGCAGCGGCCCGGGCGTAAGGACGCGGCACCGGGCCATCGTCCACCCGCCAGACAGGCAGGGCGGGCGCATCCAGCGGACGGGCGTCCTGCCAGACGATGGACAGGTCACACCCGCGCCAGTCCATGCCCGAGTTCTGGCGCAACCGGGCCGTCAGGAGCACGCGGATGGTGCCTTCTTCCGGCCGGGCATCCAGATCATAGACGGGATCCCAGCCGCTGTTGTCCAGCGTGTAGGCGTAGCGTACGCGGACCTTCCCGGCCGGTGCGCCGTCCAGCAGCAGGATCACCAGCTGGCCGCTCTCCGTCACGCGCGGCAGGCTGGCCAGCACATTGCTGATGGTCTTCAGCTCGCGCTGCAGGGCGGCCTGACGCTCACGCAGGCGGGGGATGACTTCGGCCATGCGGGCATCCAGCTTTTCCAGAGCTTCCAGGCTCCGTTCCCCGGCATGGGCCGTCCACAGGCCAAGACGGGCCGAGACGGCTTCCAGCTCGCCTTCCACGGCACGCTTGCGGGCCAGCAGATCCTGGCGGCGGCGGGCGTCACCGTCGGCCACGGCGGCCGGGGCCACCCGGCTGCGCCAGCTGGCAAGACGCACGTCCCCCAGGTCGAACTGCAGGTTGCGGGCGTTCTCGGGCACGAAAAGTTCCACACGCCCCACGCCGTCCCGCACACGGACCTCCAGCTCTTCCTCCCCCTGCACCAGCGCGTGGGTGGGGAAGAGGGAGACCTGCTTCGGGCGCAGGAAGGTATGCGGCGCTTCGTCCACCAGGCCGAACGTGGCCGCGGTGGCGCCTTCGCGGGCCCAGACCGGCCCGGATACGGGGACAAGGCTCATGCCCGCCAGCAGGAGCGAGACTCCCAGCAGGCGGGAAGGGATACGACGGTGTCCAGTTGTCTTTTGTTTCATCATCCTGTTCCTGACTTTTCAGGTCAGTAATACCGCCCTGTCCGGAACCGGCAGGTGGCCTGTGCCCAGGCCGGGAAGAGGAAAAGGATCCCGGGGCGGGCGCCCCGGACAGGAAGGCGTAGGGGAAAGCCGGGAAAGACGTCCCGGCCGGGACGGGGACACGGCACCATGCCGTGCCTCCGGGAAAGCCCTGCCTGCCGGGTCGTCCCGGGGGCAGGCAGGAAAGGCGGGGCCGGGCCGCCCCGTCGCGCCCATGCCGGCAAGGGCACGGAGCGACGGGACAGCCGCGGCGAACATCAGCGGGTCAGCTTGCGGAACTTGGGCCGGTGCGGGGTCTCCGCTTCCTTGCCCAGACGCTTCTTGCGGTCTTCCTCGTATTCGCTGAAGTTGCCCTCGAAGAAGATGACGCTGGAGTCGCCCTCGAAGGCCATGATGTGCGTGGCGATGCGGTCCAGGAACCAGCGGTCGTGGCTCACCACCAGCACGCAGCCGGCGAAGTTGTCCAGGGCGTCTTCCAGGGCGCGCATGGTGTTGACGTCGATATCGTTGGTGGGTTCGTCGAGCAGCAGCACGTTGGCGCCGGATTTCAGCATCCGGGCCAGGTGCAGACGGTTGCGCTCGCCACCGGAAAGCACGTCCACCTTCTTCTGCTGGTCGGCACCGTGGAAGTTGAAGCGCGTGCAGTAGGCACGGGCGTTGACTTCGCGGCTGCCCAGCTTGATGGTGTCGTGGCCTTCGCTGATGATGTCGTACACGCTCTTGCCCGGTTCCAGGGACTCGCGGCCCTGGTCCACATAGGCGAACTGCACGGTATCGCCCACCTTCACGGTGCCGGTATCGGGCTGTTCCTGCCCCACCAGCATCTTGAAGAGCGTGGTCTTGCCCGCGCCGTTGGGGCCGATGATGCCCACGATGGCACCGGCCGGGATGATGGCGTTGACATCTTCCATCAGCACACGGTCGCCCATGCTCTTGCTGACGCCGGTGAGCTCGATGACGCTCTTGCCCAGACGCGGTCCCGGCGGGATGTAGATCTCCAGATCCGGGGCGCGCTTCTCGCTCTCGTGGGAGAGCATGGCCTCGTAGGCGTTGATGCGGGCCTTGCCCTTGGCGTGGCGGCCCTTGGGCGACATGCGGATCCACTCCAGTTCGCGGGCCAGGGTCTTCTGGCGGTCGGCTTCGGCCTTTTCCTCATTGGCCAGGCGCTTCTGCTTCTGTTCCAGCCAGGAGGAGTAGTTGCCCTTCCACGGGATGCCCCGGCCGCGGTCCAGTTCCAGGATCCAGCCGGCCACGTTGTCCAGGAAGTAGCGGTCGTGGGTCACGGCGATGACCGTACCGGGGAAGGTGGAGAGGTAACGCTCCAGCCAGGCCACGGATTCGGCATCCAGATGGTTGGTGGGTTCGTCCAGCAGCAGGATGTCCGGGGCCTGCAGCAGCAGGCGGCACAGGGCCACGCGGCGGCGTTCGCCACCGGAGATCTTGTCCACGGTCATGTCGGCCGGCGGGCAGCGCAGGGCGTCCATGGCCATTTCCAGACGGGCGTCCAGATCCCACACGCCCTTGTGGTCCATCAGTTCCTGCACCTGGGCCTGACGCTCGATGAGGGCGTCCATCTCCTCAGGTTCCATGGGTTCGGCGAAACGGGCATTGATTTCCTCGAACTCCTTGGCGATGGCCATGAGTTCGCTCACACCCTCTTCCACCACCTCGCGCACGGTGCGGGTCTCCCCGGCCAGGGGTTCCTGTTCCAGGTAGCCGATGGTGTAGCCGGGAGCCAGCACGGTCTTGCCGTCAAAGGCTTCGTCCACACCGGCCAGGATCTTCAGCAGGCTGGACTTGCCCGCGCCGTTGAGGCCCAAAACGCCGATCTTGGCCCCGTAGAAGTACGAAAGGGAGATGTCCTTCAGCACTTCTTTCTGGCCGTGGCGCTTGGACACGCGGATCATGGAATAAATGATCTTGTCCGGTTCGTTGCTCATAGTATCCTCAAAAGTGATGTGTGCCGGCCGGGCCGGCAGGGCGTACAGTCTAGCCGGGCTTGCGCCACATTTCAAGCACGCGCCGCAGCCACGGGAACATGCCCGGCGTCAGGGATGCGTGAGCGACCTCCCTTTGCCCACGTCCCCGGCCGGGGATTTTGTCTGTTCCCGCGGCCGGATGAACGGCTTGATTTGCCGCCCTGAGTCTGCCAAGATGCATGGTTCATCATGTCCGCAAAGGAGGAGGTCGTATGCTGTCGGTTCTGCGCAGGCTCAGTGTTGCCCTGACCCGCTTCATGGGTGTCATCATCATCGCCTTCTCGGCGCTGGCCCTGTGGCAACCCTGGATCTTTTCCTGGGTGGCGCCGCATATTTCCGCCATGCTGGGCATCATCATGCTGGGCATGGGCATGACCCTGCACTGGCAGGACTTCAGCCATGTGCTGCGGCATCCCCGCGATCTGGGGCTGGGACTGGTGGTGCAGTTCGGCTGCATGCCGCTGCTGGCCTTTGCCCTGTGCCATGTGTTCGCCCTGCCGCCGGAACTGGCCATGGGCATGATCCTGGTGGGCACGGCCCCGGGCGGGACGGCCTCCAACGTGCTGACCTTCATCGCCCGCGGCGACGTGGCTTTTTCCGTGGCCATGACGGCAGCGGCCACCCTGGTCTCGCTGCTGCTGACCCCGCCGCTGACCTGGCTGCTGGGCGGTGTGTGGGTGCCGGTGGACATGGGCGGCCTTTTCTGGTCCATCGTCAAGATCGTGCTGGTGCCCGTGCTGCTGGGGCTGCTGCTGCACCATTTCCAGCGCGGCCTGGTGGACAGGCTCATGCCCTTCCTGCCGCTGGCCTCGGCCCTGGTCATCACCCTGGTCATCGCCGGCATCATCGCCGTCAATGCGCAGAACATCCTTTCGGCCGGGCCCGCCATCTTCGCGGCGGTCATCGCCCACAACCTCCTTGGCCTGGCCGTGGGCTGGTTCGCCGCCTGCCGGCTGCGCTTTGCGCCGCCGCGCCGCCGCGCCCTGGCCATAGAGATAGGCACACAGAATTCCGGGCTGGCCACAGCCCTGGCGCTGGCGCACTTTACGCCTGCCGCCGCCATTGCCGGCGCCCTGTTCAGCGTCTGGCAGAACATTTCCGGCGCGCTGCTCTCCAACTTCTGGGCAACGCGTCCCGTAACGTCTGATTCCGGGGAGAAGGATTCATGAAGTTCATTTTCGGTGAGGGTTTCCAACGCACTCTGGGCGGTTCCATGATGGTGGCCGGTACGGCCATCGGCGCGGGCATGCTGGCCCTGCCCATGACCTCGGCCGGCATGTGGTTCAACTGGTCCATGGTGCTCATGCTGCTTTCCTGGTTCTGCATGCTGCGCGCCAGCCAGGCCATCCTTGAAGTCAACCTGCTGTTCGAGCCCGGCGACAGCCTGCACACCCTGGTGCAGAACACGCTGGGTTCCTTCTGGAGCGTGCTCAACGGCTTTTCCGTGGCCTTCGTGCTCTACACGCTGGTCTATGCCTACGTCAGCAGCGGCGGCTCCGTGGTCCAGCATGCCCTGCAGTCCAGCTGGGGCATCACGCCGCCCCGTGTCCTCACCAGCCTGATCTTCACCATCCTGCTCACGGCCTGTGTCTGGTGGAGCTCCAAGGCTGTGGACCGTCTGTCCGCCATCCTCATGGGCGGCATGGTCATCACCTTCCTGCTGTCCATCGGCGGCATGATCGGTCAGGCCCGCCTGGATTCCATGCTGGGCCTGGACGGCCAGAGCGGCGAATTCATCTTCATCTTCGGCGCGGCCTCCACCTACCTGACCTCCTTCTGCTTCCACGCCTCGGTGCCCAGCCTCATCAAATATCTGGGCAAGGACGCCCGCACCATCAACAGCTGCCTGCGCATCGGTACGGTCATCGCCCTGCTCTGCTACGTGGTCTGGATCGCCGCCGCCGACGGCATCATCCCGCGTGACGACTTCAAGCACATCACCAACGTGGGCGATCTGGTGGCCGCTTCCGGCACCAGCCTGGGCGGCATCATCCTCAAGATGCTGGAGGCCTTTGCCCTGTTCGCCATCGCCACGTCCTTCCTGGGCGCGGGCCTTGGCCTGTTCGACTACATGGCCGACCTGTGCGGCTTCGACAACAGCCGCCTGGGCCGCACCAAGACCATGCTCATCACCTTCGTGCCGCCCATGATCGGCGGCATCATCTGGCCCGACGGCTTCCTGCCCGCCATCGGCTGGGCCGGTCTGGCGGCCTCCATCTGGTCGGTCATCGTGCCCGCCCTGCTGCTGCGCGCCAGCCGCCGCAAGTTCCAGGCCAGCCTGTACCGCGTGCCCGGCGGTTCCACCACCGTGCCCCTGCTGCTGGTCTACGGCATCATCGTGGCCGTCTGCCATACCCTGTATGTCTTCAACCTGCTGCCTGTCTTCAAGTAGCAGCCAATACGCAAGGAGTTCCTCATGAACAAGGACGTCATCAGCACCCCCAACGCTCCTGCCGCCGTGGGCCCCTACAGCCAGGGCATCCGCGTGGGCGACATTTTCTTCCTCTCCGGCCAGATCCCGCTGGATCCCGCCACCGGCAAGCTGGTGGAAGGCGACATCTGCGCCCAGGCCGAGCAGTGCTGCAAGAACGTGGTGGCCCTGCTGGAATCCCAGGGCCTGACCACCGCCAACGTGGTCAAGACCACCGTGTTCATCGCCGACATGAACGACTTCCCCAAGGTCAACGAAGTCTACAAGAAATACTTCTGCGAACCCTTCCCCGCCCGTTCCTGCGTGGCCATCAAGAGCCTGCCTCTGGGCGCCCAGGTGGAAGTGGAAGCCATCGCCGCCCTCTAAGCCTGTCCGGGAGGGGCGTCCTGCAAAGGGATGCCCCTCCTTTTTCCATCCGGCTCCCTGCGTTCCCCCGGCCGGCTTCCTGCCGCCTGTCCCGGAGCCGCGCCTTCCTCCGCTCCCTGCCTATGCTCAAGATCGTCACGACCATCCTTTGCGTCTACATGCTGGTCCGCTGCGTGCTGCCCCTGCGCTGCAAGCGGCCGCTCAAGATGCTGCTGGCCCTGCTGGTGCTGCTGGTGGGCTTCCGCCTGCACATTTTTTCCCTGCTCTACGCCACCTTCAATCCCGAGCTGCCGCGCTGGGTGCTGGTCAGCACGGGCGTGCCGCATGTGCTTTTCTTCCTGCTGGCCCTGCTCTCGCTGCTTCGGGACGGCGTCTGCCTCATCTGGTGGCTGGCGCGCCGCCTGCGTCCGGGTCTTCCGGCCCTGCCCGGCAGCAACCGGCAGATGGCCGCCCTGCTGCTGGTGGCCCTGGTGATGACCGTCATGGCCGTGCCCGCGGCACTGCGCATCCCCGATGTCCGCACGCAGGAGATCGTCCTGCCCGGCCTGCCTCCCGCCCTGGACGGCCTGCGCGTGGCCCAGCTCACGGACCTGCACATCAGCCGCAACTTCCCCGCCGAGTGGACCCGGGCCGTGGTGGACAGGACCAATGCCCTCAGGCCGGACATCATCCTGCTCACGGGGGACCTTATGGACGGCAGCCCCGCCCTGCGGTGCGAGGACTTCGCGCCCATGGCCGACCTGCGGGCGCCGCTGGGCGTCTTCGCCTGCCCGGGCAACCATGAATATTACTCCGACCTGCCTGCCTGGCGGCCCGTCCTGCGCGCTCACGGCATCACCCTGCTGGAGAACGAGGCCGCGGTGCTGCCGGTGCGGGGCAGCCACCTGACCGTGGCCGGTGTCACCGACAATGTGGCCGGTCGCTTCGGCCTGCCCGGCCCCGATCCGCACAGGGCCCTGGAGGGGACGCCGCGACCGCGCATCCTCATGGCCCACAAGCCGGAGCTCTTCCATGAGACGGCCCCGGAAATCGACCTGCAGCTTTCCGGCCATACCCACGGCGGGCTGGCCCTGCTGCTGGATCAGGGCGTGGCCCTGTTCAACGGCGGTTTCGTGCGCGGCTGGTATGCCCGGGACGACGCCCGCCTGTATGTGGGCCCCGGCAGCGGCCTGTGGGGCGGTTTTCCCCTGCGCCTGGGCGTGCCTTCCGAGATCCTGCTGCTGGTCCTGCGCGCGCCGCGATGACGCATCGCCCTCCCGGAGCCCGTCTGCCCGCCTTTTTTCCCGCTCCCGCAGGCCGGACATCCCCTGGAGCATCGGGACTTCATCCCGCATCCCTCTTGCCTGCCGCTCCGGCAGGCCCTACATTAGCAGGATAGAGAACCCTCACCTTCAAGGAGCCTGCATGCCCCTCCCGCCCCCCAGCCCGTTCCATCAGCACATCGCCCTGCCGGAAAGGACAGCCCTGCTGCTCTCCATGCTGGCCCCCTGGCCGCGCCGGGGCAGAGAATTGCTGGTCATCGGCTGCGGGGCGGGGCATGTCCTGCCTCCGCTCTGGCAGAGCGGCTTTGACCTGAGCGCCTGCGAGACCTCTCCGGCCCTGCGGGAACAGGCCCGGCGCAGGGCCCCGCAAGGCGTGGAGATAGAAGCCGCGTCCCCGGACTGGCTGCCCTTTGCCGACAACAGTTTCGACTGGGTACTGCTGCGGGCCGACGAACTGCCGCCCGCCGCCCTGCCTGCGGCCTTGGGCGAGGCCTGCCGCGTGGCGGCCTGCGGTCTGGCCCTCACCTTCTGGAACAGCGCCTCCCTGCCCTGGCTGACCTGGCGGCTGCACGGGCGTCGCCATGCCTGGCCCGGGCACTGCCTGCCCTTCTGGACCGCTTGGCGCCTGCTGGCCGCCCGCCCGGGACGACTGCACGCGGCAAGCTGCCTCTGGCGGCCCGCCTGCCGCTGGCATCACGGGACGCACGTCCATGCCGCGGCCCTTTCCCGCCTGCCCTTCGGGGCCTGGTGCGTCCTGCGTCTGGACATGTCGCCCCGCCGTACGGGCACCCCCCTGCCCCTGCGTCTGCGCCCCCGTCTGGATACCGCCCGCCCCGTCATGGAGTACGACTCCCTGCGTACCACCGGCCAGCCCCCGGCACAAAAACAGCATCCCTGAATCACAGGAAAAATTTTTTCTGTTCCCGGAGACCACAGCGCAGGGGATTTTCGGCATTCCTCTCCCGCCCGCAGCGGCAGACAAGCCTCAGGGGGCTTGCCGCCGGCACCGCCCTGCATTATGGTGGTACGTCCTGAAGGAAATGACAGCAACACGGGCGGTATCCTGTGCCGCGCCGTTTTTATTGCGCAGTCCACAATAAGGAGATCATCATGAAAGCGCGCAGCAGATCCATCCATCTTTCCGTGCATATCCATAAAGATCCTGCCGCCATGGCCGAGCGCGCCGCCCATATCCTGGCCGCCGCCTGTGAAGAAGCCGTGGCCGAACGCGGCGTGTTCCGCATCGCCCTTTCCGGCGGCCAGACGCCCATCCCCCTGTTCCGTCTGCTGGCGGCCAGTGACTGGGCCGACCGCCTGCCCTGGGACAAGATGAACTTTTTCTGGGTGGACGAACGCTGCGTGGGTCCCGACCATCCTGACAGCAACTACGGCCTTGCCCGCCGCGAACTGCTGAGCCATGTGCCTGCCACCCACTTCTACCGCATGCGCGGCGACATCGACCCTGTGGAAGCTGCCGTCAAATACGAGCAGCAGATCCGTCAGGACTTCAATATCGGTCCCAACGACCTGCCCCGCTTCGACTTCATGATCCTGGGCATGGGCGATGACGGCCACACCGGTTCCATCTTCCCCAACTCTCCGGCCCTGGCCGAACGCAAGCGTCTGGTCATCGACCAGTATGTGCCCGAACGCAAGGCCGACCGCCTGACCCTGACCCTGCCGGTCATCAACAACTCCCGCTGCTGCATGTTCCTGGTCACGGGCAAGGAAAAGCATCAGGTGCTGGGCCAGGTGCTGGATCTGCTGGCCGAGCCCACCCTGCCTGCCCAGATGGTGCGCCCCAGCGTGGGCGACCTGATCTGGGTCGTGGACGAGGCCGCGGCCACCGGTCAGGACTAGGCCGTCCCGCCATACGAATGACAAAGGAGGGGCCCCACCGGGACCCCTCCTTTTTTTGCGGGTTCTGCCTGCCCGACACGTTCGCGACGACACATCATCCCCGCCCCGGCTCGCTGCCCGCCAGGGACGGCCGTCGGGACAGATGCCTCTCAGCCGTTGCTCCCCTCCTGCCGCCCCCACTCCCGACAGGTCATGAGGGGACGCGACTGTCCCGCCGTCCCGCTCGGCCCCGCCGGGAAGACCTTCGAGCCCGCTCCCGCCCGCCGTCTCCAGCTGGTGCAGCACACGGGCCTTGGCCATGATCTCGGGCCGGTATTCGAAGTGCATCAGATCGTATTCGTGCCATTTGCCGCCCCAGATGAAGCCCTCGGCCTCGAAGGCCCGGACGATCTCGCTGTCGTAGGACTGTTGCAGGGGATGGCGCTCCATCCTGGCCCAGCGCCAGTACGGCGCCCGCTGCGGGCTCAGGTCGATGGCGATACCGAAGGAATGCGGGCTCAGGCGCTGCTCTCCGGCAATGGGGCGCCACAAAAAGCCTCCGGCCGAGACCAGCCAGGGCTTGAGCTCCGGCCGCTGCCGCACGGCCTCGCGCAGGCGGCCGTCCACGGCGGCCAGCGCCCGCACGGCGGCCCCGCTCATCCGCACCTTGCGCCCCTGCAGGGACGTCACGCCCAGGCCCCGGCGGACCGTGGCCGCATCCGCACCGTACAGGGCCTCCAAAAAGGCATAGCTGCGCCAGCGGCCGGGCGAATAGCCCCGCGGCGTGGCCGCCCGTTCCGGGTCCGGCAGATAGGGCAAGTGCATGCTGGCACGCAGCGAGACATCCATGCGTGCGGGATCGAGACGCCGGGCCAGGCGCTGTTCCCTGTCCAGCAGAGTCGCATCATCATAAGGATGGGCCGCCAGCTCCGCTGCCGAGGCATAGAGCACCCGCCGCTCCCCTTCCAGGCGCAGCCAGATCCCGTCAGGCCCGGATTCCACCGCCCTGATCTGCGGGTAGGCCGAACGCAGGCACAGCAGATTGATACGGTCCTCGGCGGACAGCCCGGAGAGCTCGCCGCCACGTTCGCCGGCAGCCGTCTCCGCCGTACAGCACAGCGGCAACAGCAACAGCCACAACAGCAGCCCGCCCCAGCGGGAGGGATGCCGCCACACACATCCTTTCATCATCCATCTCCAGCGGGTCCGGCCGCCTCTTGTCAAGGGGACGGCCTTTGCCCTACATAGCAGCCATGCAAGCATGGAAATTCTACTTCATTACCTTTGGCTGTAAGGTGAACCAGTACGAAACGCAATCCCTGCGCGAGGCCTGGCAGGCCCGTGGCGGCGTGGAATGCGACGACCCCGCCCAGGCGGACGTGGTCTGCGTCAACAGTTGCGCCATCACGGCCCGAGGGGAGCGCGATGCCCGCAATGCCGTGTTCCGTCTGCGCCGTGCGGCCCCCGCTGCCCGCCTGATCCTGACCGGTTGTGCGGCCCGCCTGTTCGAGGACTTTCGCCGGCACGGCCACGAGGACTGCGTGCAGCCGGACCTCGTCCTGCCCCAGGGCGACAAGCGCCTGCTGCTGGCCGGGCCCTGGACGGAAGAAGCCCAGGCTCCGGCAGGAGAAGCGCAGGCCCCTTCCTACCCGCCCTTTGCCATCAGCGGCTTCCGGCGCGCCCGCCCCGTGCTCAAGGTGCAGGACGGCTGCCAGCACCGCTGCACCTACTGCATCGTGCCCCTCACCCGCGGCCGCTGCCTGAGCCGCCCGCCGGAAGACGTCATCGCCGAGGCCCGGCGCCTGCTGCTGGCCGGACATGCCGAGATCATGATCTCCGGCATCAATCTGCGCCAGTATGGCCGGGACAACGCTGATTTCGGTGATTTCTGGAGCCTGCTCCGCCGTCTGGATGCCGCCCTGGCCCCGGAATTCGCCGGACGCGGCCGCTTCCGCATCAGCTCCCTGGAGCCGTCGCAGCTCGATGACGAAGGGGTGGAGACCCTTATGGCCTGCCGCATGCTCTGCCCGCAGCTGCACATCTCGCTGCAGCATGCCAGCCAGCCCGTGCTGCGTCGCATGGGCCGCGGCCACTACACGGCAGAAATGCTCCAGCGTGCCGTGGAACGCCTGCACGCCCACTGGCCCGTCATGGGGCTGGGGGCGGACATCATCGCGGGCTTCCCGGGCGAGCGTGAGGAAGATGTGGCCTGCCTGCTGGATTTCGTGCGCGAGACGCCCTTCAGCTATGCCCACGTCTTCCCCTATTCCCGTCGCCCCGGCACTGCCGCCGACCGCTTTGACGGCCACCTGCCCCAGCAGGTCAAGCAGGAGCGGGCCGCCCGCGTCCGCGCCGCCGTGGAAGAACGCCGTCAGGCTTTCTGGCAGGCACAGCTGGCCCTGCCGCGCATGCTGCTGGCCGCCGACAGCCCCGCCCCCGACCAGGCCCCTGCCCGCCGTCGCAAAGCCATCAAGGGCGTCAATGAATTCTATGTGCCCTGCATCCTGCCCGCCGGGGCCCATCCCGGTCGCGAACTGCTGGCCGTGCGTCCCCTGTCCGTCACGGACAAGGGCCTGCTGGTGGAGCCGCTGGCGGACTAGGTCTCGTTGTTCCGGAGCCCGGGGAGGGGCGTTGTCGTCCGCCGCTGTCGATGTCCGAAGCCCTGCCGGGCATGCCCGCAAGGCACTCAGGACAGTGGCAGCAGCGGCCAGCGCCTCCTCCGGCTCCATCCTCTCAAGATACCGCGTGATACGGCGGGATGGTTGCCGGAAAGAACTTGCTAAAAGTTCCGATTCCTGAAATAAAACATAGCAACAAAATATGTTTCTTGCTCCCCGTCCCAACGGCCGGACGGGAAAGTCCCGCTCCCGACAACAAGATCTGCCCGCCACCGCCCCGTGCCACGGCATGCATGACTGGAGCGAACGCTCTCCCTTCCCTCCTTTCCGGCCGCATCCCTGTAACCAAGAGAGGAAATGCCATGTCCTGCCGCTATGCTCTCCCCGCCCTTTTGGGCCTCACCCTGCTGGCATCCGGCTGTGCCGGCGGTTTTTCCCGTCATTATCAGGCGGCGGACGACCATGTCCGCCCCGTGGATACCCTTGAATCCTGTAGCGCGCCCCGCGTGGAACAGCTCCCGTCATCCGTTATGGAAAAACGCCTTGCCGCGGCCCTTGCTGACGGCTATGTCCGTCTGGGCCGGGCCACATGGGAAAGCGCCGTCCCCGCATCCGCCGACGATGCCGTCGCCCAGGCGGGCCGTGTGGGAGCCTGCCTCGTGCTCCAGAGCGTGACGCCCATCCCCCAGCAGCCGGAAAAGCCCCACTACCAGGCGCATCCCGGCTTCGTCTCGCGCATCGGCCAGCGCGGCATCTTTGCCGAGGACAACAGCGGGAACCTGGGCGGCCCGTCCACGCAGCCTGCGGTGCGTTACCGCAATGACGCCGTCTTCCTTGCCCGCACGAGGTAGAGAGGCAACCCTCTTCCCCGCCGGAGAAAGAAGACAGGCCCGCACCGGCAGCCCAGGATCTTCCTGTCGGCTACCGGGGCAGGCACATGCCGGATGGGCCGGACAGCGCTGTGCCTGCATCCCCGGCCATCCCCATACGCCCCACCCGTATGGCGCATGCCTTTGGTTTCGCGCCTCGGGGCTCAACAGACGAATCCATACACAAAGAGGGAGCCGTGCCGCAGGGCAGGCTCCCTCCTCTTCTGTCAGGGGATATTGTTATTCGCTGGCTAGATGCTGATCTGGGCGCCCAGCAGCTTGACGAAGGCGGCGATCCAGGCCGGATGCGCAGGCCAGGCCGGAGCCGTGACCAGATTGCCGTCCACCACCGCGTTGCTGGCCGTGGCGTTGAAGTCATGCCAGGTGGCGCCCGCGGCCACCACATCGGGCTTGACCGCAGCGTAGCAGGTGCAGGTGCGGCCCTTGAGGATGCCCGCGCTCACCAGCAGCTGGGGGCCGTGGCAGATGGCGGCGATGGGTTTGCCGGCGGCGTCGAATTCACGCACAATCTCCAGCACGCGCTCGTTGAGGCGCAGGTATTCGGGAGCGCGTCCGCCGGGCACCACCAGACCGGCGTAGTCGGCCACATCGACCTTGTCGAAGTCATAGTTGATGGCGAAGTTGTGGCCGCGCTTCTCGCTGTAGGTCTGGTCGCCCTCGAAGTCATGGATGGCCGTGCGCACGAAATCACCGGCCTTCTTGCCCGGGCAGACGGCATGGACTTCGTAGCCCAGCATCAGCAGCATCTGGAAAGGCACCATCACTTCGTAATCTTCCACATAATCGCCGGCCAGCAGCAGAATCTTTTTCATCGTATACTCCTGTGCGGCAAGGCGCCCGTCCGGAACAAAGAAGCCGGGCCCGCACTTGCCATCGCTCATATACTGCTTATATAAGCAGCGGAACGTTACAGACAAGAGGCAAGCCGGAGCTTTTCCGTCCCGGCGGCTGCCTGCCGATACACCCCACTGTCCCGCGGCCCCGGCTGCGGCCCAAAACATGGCAAGGAGTGCTCCATGCCCCTGTATGATTTTGTCTGCCCCGCCTGCGGGGCCCAGTTCGAAGAGCTGGCGTTCGGTGACGAGACGCCCGCCTGTCCCCAGTGCGGCCATGCCGAGACCCAGCGCCAGATGAGCGTGCCCAGCCCGCTCAAGACCGGCGCCTTCCCCTTCAAGCCCGGCCCGGTGCATCCGCTGGCCTCCAAGATGGGCAAGGGCCTTGCCGGTTGCGGCCAGGCCGGCGGCTGCGGCGGCAGCACCCCCGCCGCGCCCAGCTCCGGCTCCGCCTGCGGCGGCAACGGCAAGTTCTCCTGAGCCTAGGCTCCCCGTATCCTGGCAGGATACGTTCATTTTGGGGACGCGCCTTCCGCGGCATGTATCCAGCCGCGCGGGCGCGTTCCTTGCATTATGGAGCTGCTTGGCCTATTCTTTTGGAATATTTTCACTTCAGGGGGATATTATGCTGCGCAGTATGACCGGCTTCGGCCGCTGCCTGGTAGAGAGCGAAGGCTTCACCCAGCAATGGGAAGTCAAAAGCGTCAACAGCCGCCATCTGGACCTCAAATGGCGCCTGCCCATGAGCGTGCGCAGCCTTGAGCCGCGCCTGGAAAAAGTGGTGCGCCGCTTCGCCTCCCGCGGTCGCGTGGACATCAGCCTGACCCTCCAGTACACCGGCGGCACCGGCCCCGCGCCGCGCTTTGACGCCATGCAGGCCGAAGCCATGCTGGACAGCCTGAAAGAACTGGCTGCCCGCCGTGGCGAGCCCTTCACCCCCGACTACAATGCCCTGCTCGCCCTGCCCGGCCTGTGGGGCGATGCCGGTGACGAAGTGGACGAGAGCCTGACCCTGGCCCTGGAAGAAGGCCTGTCCCTGGCCCTGGAAGACTGGAACGACGCCCGCGCCGCCGAGGGCCGCGCCCTGGCCCGCGACATGCATTCCCGCATCCTGCGCATGGAAGAATGGACCGGCCTCATCGCCGAACGCGCGCCCGAGATCAAGGAAGAGCGCGCCGCCGTCATGCGCGAACGCCTCAACGAGGCGCTGGAAGCCGTCAACGGCCTGGACGAGAACCGCTTCCTGCAGGAGGTCACCATCCTGGCCGACCGTCTGGACGTCACCGAAGAGCTGACCCGCCTGCACACCCACCTTGCCCGCCTGCACGAACTGCTGGATGCTGGCAAGGATGCCGGCCGCCGCCTGGACTTCACGCTGCAGGAATGCTTCCGCGAGATCAACACCTGCGGCAACAAGATCCCCGATGTGCAGCTTTCGCGCATGGTGGTCGATTTCAAGAACGAACTGGAAAAGTGCCGCGAGCAGGTACAGAACCTCGAATAGCCGGCGGGTTCCCGTCACGGTCGTCCGACACTGAGCTCCGCGGGCCCTGCCTGCGGAAGGAGATTTTGACATCATGAACAGACTCGGCATCGCGCTGGTCATCAGCGCGCCCTCCGGCACGGGGAAGACCACGCTCATCAAACGCCTGCGCAAGGAATTCCCCAACTTCGGCTATTCCATCTCCTGCACCACCCGCGCCCCCCGCGAGGGCGAAGTGGACGGCAAGGACTATCACTTCCTGAGCCGCGAACGCTTCGTGGAGCTGCGCGACCAGGGCCATTTTGCCGAATGGGCCGAGGTGCACGGCAACTTCTACGGCACGCCCCTGCCCCCTGTGCGCGAGATGCTGGCCAAAGGCCAGGACATCCTGTTCGACATCGACGTGCAGGGCGCCGCCCAGCTGCGCAAGAACATGCCCGATGCCCGCTTCCTCTTCATCCTGCCGCCCTCCATGGAAGAACTGGAACGCCGCCTGCGCGGCCGCGGCCTGGACAGCGAGGACGTCATCCTGCGCCGCCTGGCCAATGCCCGCGCCGAGATGCAGGAAGCGCCCCACTATGATGCCCTCATCGTCAATGACGACCTGGACACGGCTTACGACCACCTGCGCGCCGCCTACCTGGCCGCGACCCTGGCTCCCCACTGCCGCCCCGGGCTGGTGGAGGCCCTGAACAACGGACACCTCCTTTAAAGGAAGAAGAAGAAGAACGATGGCTGCCCAACTCATTGTCGCTCTGGATCTGCCCCGCAAGGAAGACGCTCTCGTCCTGGCCCGCGAACTGCAAGGCGCCGTGCCCTGGTGCAAGGTGGGCATGGAACTGTTCACCCTGGCCGGCCCGGACATCATCCGCGAACTGCACGACCTTGGCTTCCATGTCTTCCTGGACATGAAATTCTACGACATCCCCCACACCGTGGCCCAGGCCGTCAAGGCCGCTGCCGCCGCCGGTGCGGAACTGCTGACCCTGCACTGCCAGGGCGGCGAGCGCATGTGCAGCGAGGCCCGTATTGCCGCCGACAGCTACGGCAGCAAGGCTCCCCAGCTTTTCGGCGTCACGGCCCTGACCAGCTTCGGCCCCGGCGAGATGCCCGGCATCAGCGCCGATCCTTCGGACTTTGCCCTGGAGCTGGCCGGCAAGGCCCGCGGCTGGGGCCTGGACGGCGTGGTCTGCTCCGGCCATGAGGCCGCCCGCATCAAGGCCTCCTGTCAGGGCCTGCGCTGCCTGTGCCCCGGCATCCGTCCCGCGGGTGCCGATACCGACGACCAGCAGCGCATCATGACGCCCGCCCGTGCCGTGCAGGCCGGTGCCGACTTCCTGGTGGTGGGACGTCCCATCCTCAAGGCCCCCTCGCCCGCCGAGGCCGCCCGTGCCATCCAGGCCGAGATGAAAGCCGCCGTCTAAAGGAGACCGCATGACAGCCAGCGCCCCTCTTGCCCTTTTCCGCACCTCAAGCACGCCCCGTCGCCGCAGCGTCCGGCGTCGCGGGCCTGTCAGGGAGGTGGCGGCATGAAGCGCTGGCTGTTCCGTGAGCCCCCCGCCGGTTCGCCGCCGCGCGGTCTGGCCCGTGAGCTCTCCATCTCTCCCCTGCTGCTGGACATCCTCTGGCGGCGCGGCCTGGACAGCCCCGAAGAGCTGGACGCCTATCTTTCCGCGCGTCTGCCCGATCTGGTGCCGCCGTCCCGCTGGCCCCAGTTCCCGCAGGCGGCCGAGGTCATCAGCAAGGCTCTGCTGGACGGCAAGAAGCTGGCCGTCTGGGGCGACTACGACGTGGACGGCATCACGTCCTCCACGCTGGTGCTGGACGTGCTGGAAGCCCACGGCCTGGAAGCCCTGTGGCATGTGCCCGACCGCCGCAGCGAAGGCTACGGCCTGAACATCCCGGCCATCGAAGAACTGGCCGCGCAGGGCTGCGGCATCCTGCTCACCGTGGACTGCGGCATCTCCGACATGGCGGCCGTGGCCCGCGCCCGCGAGCTGGGCATGACCGTGGTCATCTCCGACCACCACCTGCCGCCGCCGGAACTGCCCCCGGCCGACGCCATCTGCAATCCCCGTCTGGGCCCGGAAGACGACATGCCCTGCCCCCATCTGGCCGGTGTGGGCGTGGCCTTCTTCCTCATGGCCGCCGTCAACGCGGCCCTGGCCCCGCACACGGGCCGCCGCTTCAAGATGGACAAGGTGCTGGATCTGGTGGCCCTGGGCACGCTGGCCGACGTCATGCGCCTGGGCGGGCAGAACCGCATCCTCGTGCGCGGCGGGCTGGACAAGCTGGCCGAGGCCGCCCGTCCCGGCATCGCCGCCCTCAAGACCGTGAGCGGTTCCGACGCGGCCGCCCGCCTCAACGCCGGGCAGGTGGTCTTCCGTCTGGCGCCGCGCATCAATGCCGCCGGACGCATGGGCGCGGCCGACACCGCCCTCCAGCTGTTGCGCAGCAAGGACCATGTGGAGGCCCTCCGCCTGGCCCAGCATCTGGATGCCCTCAACACCCAGCGCCGCGAGGAAGAGGAGCGCATCTGGGCCGCCGCCCGCGAGCAGGCCCACCGCCAGCTGGAGCAGCGCCAGCGCCCGGCCCTGGTGCTCTACGGCGGCGACTGGCACCCCGGCATCGTGGGCATCGTGGCCTCGCGCATCGTGGAAGAATTCTACCGGCCCACCATCATCCTTTGCGACGACAACAATATGATGAAGGGCTCGGGCCGCTCCATCCGCGAGTTCGACCTTTACGCCGGGCTCCAGAAGACGGCCCATGTGCTGGCGGGCTTCGGCGGCCACAAGCTGGCCGCGGGCGTGCGCCTGGAACCCAATCAGCTGGAACGCTTCCGCGAGGCCTTCGAACGGGTCGTGGCGGACGAGCTGGGCGAGCAACCCCTGACCCCGGCCCTGCTGCTGGAATGCGAGCTGGATTTCCAGCAGGCTTCGGATTCCGCCTTCTTGCAGGAGCTGGAACTCATGCAGCCCTTTGGGGCAGGCAATGCCGAACCGGTCTTCGCCTCCCCGGAACTCACGGTGGTGGACCGCAGCCCGCTGGGCTACAGCGGCGACCATGTGCGCCTGCGCCTGAAGGACAGCGCCAGCGGCATCACCCTCATGGCCAAGGGCTGGAACATGGCCACGGCCTTCCCGCCCTCTTCCGTGGGCTCGCGCATCCGTGTGGCCTATACGCCGCGCCTGGACTACTACCGGGGCGTGGCCTCCATCGACGTGGGCATCAAGGACTGGCAGCCCGTGGCCGACTAGCCCGCGCAAATAAGGATCGTTGAAGGGCCTTCTTCCCGTACGGAAGCGGCCCTTTTGCTTTCTCCTCTGGCGGAGCGCTGGACGCATCTCCGTTCTTCACCAGCTGATGCCGTCCCGCACAGCCGGCAGGTTCCGGGCAGCCATCGCCCTGCTGCCACTCCCCAGGCTGCCGTCAGCCATGTCCCTGCGGTACCGCCGGGCCGCGCCGTGCAGGGACGTACCTCCTCTTCTCCCCGGGCGGATGGCATCCCCCGTATCTGCGCGCCCTGTCTGCGGCCACAAAATCCCGGAAATTTCCTTCCGCATCCTTCACAGATGCCATTTGAGGCTTACCCTTTGAACACGGCAGCCCCAACGGCAGCGCCGGGAGCGCTTCCCGCGCCCGTGCCATCGCCGTCCGGCCCGGCCCTCCCGCCCGTATCCCTGCTCCGGCAGGCGGTCCGGGACAGGCCCGCGGCCACGGCTGCCTGCGGCACCCTCCCCCCACGAGACAAGGGGACTGCGCCGCGCCCTCACCTTCAACAGATCACACGCCGGGATCATCCGGCTTTTCAGGAGTTCGTCATGAAGCAGCCCGAAGAGCTGTCCGCGTACAAGGAAAGCGTCCTGCAGGACATCGCCCAGGCCCAGCGCGTGGGCGCTGACGAGAACGCCATCACCGCCCTCATCAGCCAGTACCCGCTGGATCAGGCCCTGGCCGCCCGTCTGGCCCGCTGCTACGGCCCCAAGGGCTTGGAGAATTTCAATCTGGACGGCATCGACGTGGCCGCTCTGCCCGCCCAGCAGAAACACGCCAAGGAGCCTGACCAGAGCGTGCTGCAACAGGTCTGGGAAGAACACGTGGCCCTGGTCATGGATCAGGTCTGCCGCATGTCGCCCGAATATCTCGATCTGGAGCAGGAGACCCGTCTGGACATCCTGCTGCTGGAGCAGGCCCGTGCCGAGAACAACCTCCAGGCCATG
The DNA here is from genome assembly GCF_050314315.1 of Desulfovibrio sp. SGI.102. NCBI lineage: Bacteria > Pseudomonadati > Thermodesulfobacteriota > Desulfovibrionia > Desulfovibrionales > Desulfovibrionaceae > Desulfovibrio > Desulfovibrio sp. SGI.102. The sequence continues at coordinate 19,712 of NZ_JBNPNC010000001.1, forward strand.
CTGGGGCTGGAGATCCTGCATGTGGCCGAAGACCTGAACCTGGCCATGCAGGAGGCCGAAGCCGCCGAGGCCGGTCACGCCGCCGGGCAGCCCGGAGCCTGCAAGATGGCCGCCTTTGCCCGCAAGATCATCCACAGCCTGGAACGCCAGCGCGAGAGCCTGGAACAGGCCGCCGAGCTCCTGCCCCTGGTCTGTGACGCCCAGGCCTATGCCGCCGCTGCCCAGACCTACGCCCAAAACAAAAAAGACAAGGACGGTCTGCCCGAAGACGGTTTCCGCCAGACCATGCAGGCCCAGCGCCAGTCGCTGGAAGCCGCCGCGCAGGATTGCACCACGCCCTGCCTGGGCGATCTGTTCACTGCCCGTCATCGTAACCTGGCCACGGCGGAAGAGATCTACATCCGCATGCAGCGTCAGGCCCTGAGCGGCCTTTCTTCGGTGACGCAGGCCGAAGCCCTGGCCGACAGCCTCTTCCCCTGGCTGGCCGATACCCTGGAAGGCATCGTCGGCAATGAGCTCCATGCGGGTCTCAAGGACACGGCGGCCGCCCGCCTGGACGGCATCCGCCAGCTGCTGGCCGATATGGAAGCTGAAGAGCAGGAATAAAAGGATGAGGGGGAAGGGGGCCCCTTTTTGAAAAAAGGTCTCCCCTTCCCCCTCAAACTCCCCCATCCCTGCCAAAAACTTTTGACCGGATCACCGGCAAGGCCTCGTGTCGCGCAGGCTGTGCGCGACTCACCGTCCCCCGGCATGATGCGGGAGAAAGACAAGGTCCGGCATGAAGGCAAAGAATGGGGGTGCCCCGGAAAGAGATGCATCGCCTTGCCGCCGCGCATGGGATGCCCTACGCGACACGGCCGGACAGTTTGGGCGGCCCCCTTCCGGCGCACCATACGATATGTTGCCGGCTATCGTTTTTTTGGACCGCCTGCGCAACAGGGCCAGTCCCCACACAAGGGAGACTGGCCCTGTTTTTTTATCTGTCCGTCAGATGCGGTACCGGACGTGCCGCAGTGACGGATAGGCACGGTCTACGGCTTGGGATACTGGCGGATATGAGAGAAGATGCTGCCGTCCCGTTCCAGTCCCTGCTGGGCGGCCTTGGCATACCAGAGGGCGGACTCCGTGGCATCCTGCGGCACGCCGAAGCCCACTTCATAGCAGGCGCCCAGGAAGCGCTGGGCCTGGCCATTGCCCTGTTCGGCGGCACGCTTGGCCCAGTCGAAGCTCTGTTCGGGGTCCTTGGTCACCAGTTCACCGTCGGCGCAGATCAGCGCCATGTTGAACTGGGCCTCGGCATAACCGCTCTGGGCCGCACGCTGCATCCACTGCAGATAGCCATTGGTGTCGCGCGGCACGCCCGCACCGGAACGCAGCATATAGGCCACCAGGGTCTGGGCTTCGGCATCGTTCTGTTCCGCCGCCAGCATATACCATTTGAAAGCCGTTGCCAGATCCTGCGGGACGCCCAGGCCGTTCTCGTAGCAGCGGCCCAGCAGCACCTGCGAGCGGGCATCGCCGTCCGAGGCCAGGGGCTGCAGCAGGCGCAGCGTTTTTTTGTACTGGCCGATATTGTAGGCCGTCCAGGCTTCCTGCCAGGTCTTGTCCGCCTTGCTGTCCGCGGCCACGGCAGGGATGACGCTCACCAGGGCAAGGCCCAGCAGGCCTGTCGCGAGTATCTTGTTCATGATCTCTCCTTGCGTGTCGTTTCCTCTTCCGGCATCAGGCCGGGGACACGCGTGCAGGCCACCATACGCCGCCCCGGGACGGGACACAAGCATCCTGTCCGCGCGTCCCCCGGCCCTTGACGACTGGCCCGGCAAGATGCATTTTTGTCATGATGCAAAAAGGATTCTGTCCCCTTATCGTCATCCGGGGTGCCGGAGACATGGGCACCGGTGTGGCCCTGGAGCTGTGGCACGCGGGCCTGCACAGGCTCGTGCTGCTGGAGTGCGCCCGGCCGCGTGCCATCCGCCGTCTGGTGGTCTTTTCCGAGGCGGTCTTCGAAGGCAAGGCCCGGGTGGAAGGACTCGAAGCCCGACTGTGCCCCGATACGGCCGCCTGCCGTGCCCTCTGGCAGACCGGAGAGGCCCTGCCCCTGCTGGTGGACGAAGATGGCGCGAGCCTGCGCGAGCTCTGTCCGCAGGTCTTCGTGGACGCCACCATGAGCAAGAAGGCCCGCGGCCTTTCCCCGGACATGGCGGATCTGGTCATCGCCCTTGGCCCGGGCATCGAAGCCGGGCGGGACGTCCACTGCGTCATCGAAAGTTTCGGCCCGGACATGGGCCGCTGCCTCCGGCAGGGACAGGCCCTGGCCAATACCGGCATCCCCTGCGAGCATGGCCGCTCCGAACAGCGCGTGGGCCGTGCCCCGTGTGCCGGTGTCTTCGCAAGCCCCCTGCCTCTGGGCAGCCATGTCCTTCAGGGGCAGGAAGTGGGCCGGGTGGACGGTGTTCCCGTCCCGGCTCCCCTGTCCGGCCGTTTGCGCGGCCTGTTGCGCTCCGGCCTTCCGGTGCGTGCAGGGGCCAAGGTGTGCGACATCGAGCCGCTGGACCACGTGCCCCTGGACAAAGTTTCCTCACGCGCCCGCTGCCTGGGCAGGGGCGTGCTGCGGGCCATAGCCGCCCGCTATAACCTTTCTACCTGATACAGGAGTATCATGTCCCCCTTCAATCCCGATCCCCAGAACAGATACCCCTCTCCCCGGAGCGACAGCGGTCAGTCCCGCGATGACGAACGCGTCATCGAGGCCGAGATCATCCACGACGGCTGTGACGACGGCAGGGGCCAGGGGCCTTACGGCCGCTCCTGCCGGGGCGGTTACGGCCAGGAACAGTTCCGCGGCAGCCGCAGCCCCTGGAACGGCGGCCTCCATTTCCAGACCATCTGGACCTCGGGCAGCAGCCGGCAGGCCGGTCTGGCGCCCGGCATCACCCTGGCCCTGATCATCATCGCCGGGATCCAGTTCGGTCTGCTGGCCAGTATCGGCTTCATGGTCTTCCATGCCATCGGCTCTGTCCTCAACTCCATGCGCGAGATGCGCTCCATGCTGGCGGGCAATCCCCCCAACCCGTGGCCCGGCCGCATCCTCAGCTGGACCATCAGCTTTTTGCTGGTAGGCTGGCTCTCCGGTGGCTTCCAGTGATGCCACATGGCATGTCTATCTGTTGCGCTGCGCCGATGACACCCTGTACTGCGGCGTGACCACCGACCTTGACCGGCGTCTGGCCCAGCACAACGGCCGTCTGGCCGGCGGGGCCCGCTATACGCGCCCGCGCAGGCCCGTGGCCCTGCTGCTCTCCCGGGCCTGTACGTCCCGGCAGGAGGCCCTGCGCCTGGAATATCATATCAAACGACTGCCCCGCTCCCGCAAGGAACAGGCCCTGAAAGAGTTTCCCCAATGCTGCCCCTGGATACTGTCCTGACGTTTTTCGTGACTGCCCTCATGCTGGCCCTTGCCCCGGGACCGGACATCATCTTCGTCCTCACCCAGTCCGCCCTTTACGGCATGCGGGCCGGTGTGGCCACCACCCTGGGGCTCATCTCCGGCCTGTGCTTCCATACAACAATAGTAGCCGTGGGCGTGGCGGGCATCTTCATGACCTCGCCGCTGGCCTTCACCCTGCTGACCGTCGTCGGGGCGGCCTACCTGCTCTACCTGGCCTGGCTCTCCTTCCGGGCCGGGGCCAGCATGGCCCATCTGCAGGAAAGCCGGTTCCTGGGCTACTGGGGCCTGTACCGCCGCGGGGTCATCATGAACATCACCAACCCCAAGGTGACGCTCTTCTTCCTGGCCTTCCTGCCGCAGTTCTGCGCGCCGGAACGCGGCAGCGTGGCCCTGCAGGTCATGGAACTGGGCCTGCTCTTCATGCTGGCGGCCTTCCTCGTCTTCACGGCCGTCTCGGCCCTGGGCGGCCGCCTGGCCCACTGGTTCAACAGCTCGCCGCGCGGCCAGATGCTCATGCACCGCGTGGCCGGTCTTGTCTTCGTGGCCCTGGCCGTGATGCTGATCTTTTCCTGCGTGGCCTGAGCCGCGCAAAGGCCTGTGACGCCGCCCCTTCCGGGCTTGACACAGGCTTGAGCGCCGAGTAAGAAGGCCGCATTGAGGTGACCATGCAGAACTATCGTATCCCGCTCAGTGAGATTTCCCCTTCCGGCAAGGACATGACGCTGGACGATCCCGCCATCTGGCAGGGACCGCTGGCCGAGTTCCAGATGGACTGCCGCATCATCGATCCCCTGAAAGCCGAGCTCGGCATCATACCCCTGGAAGGCGGCTATCTGGTGCGCGGGAGCATCACCGGTACCGTGGTGCTGCCCTGCAACCGTTGCGCCGAAGACGTGACCGTGACCGTGGATTCGCATTTCGAAAATTTTGAGGAGACCGCCGCCGAACCCGAAGACGAAGAGGCCGCGACCACCGGTGAAGACCTGCTGGAAAGTCGCGTCGTCGTGGAGAATGGCGTGTCGTATCTCGATCTGGGCGCCATCTGCTGGGAAGAATTCGTCCTGGCCCTGCCGGTCAATCCCCTGTGCCGCCCTGACTGCAAAGGCCTGTGCCCCCAGTGCGGCGCCAACCTCAATGACGGCCCCTGCCAGTGCGCCCCGGAAGAGGGCGACCCGCGCATGGCCGTCCTGCGCGGGCTGAAATTGCGCAAAAACTAGACATCAAATTTTTTTTCTGCTAGGCTCTTGCCTCTTGAGCTTGGCCCATAGGGTCACTCACGCCCAAAAAGCATATCATTTCCGATCTCTCGGAGAAGGAGAACATCATGGCTGTCCAGCAAAACAAAAAGTCCCGTTCCCGCAAGGGCATGCGTCGTTCCCACGACCGCGTGGCCACCCCCACCGTCATCTACTGCTCCTGCGGCGAGCCCACCGTGCCCCATAGCGTGTGCCCCAACTGCGGCGCTTACAAGGGCCGTCAGGTGATCGCCAAGACCGAAGCTGAGTAATGAACGCGCGCCCCATCATAGCCGTTGATGCCATGGGAGGGGACTTTGGCCCCTCCGTGGTTGTTCCTGGTGCCATCGACGCCGCCAGGCTTCATGACTTGCACGTCCTCCTTGTGGGGGATACCCCCAAGGTGGAAGCGGAACTCGCCAAGCTCGACCTTGCCAACGTGCATTTCGACATCGTCCAGGCTGATGATGTGGTGCACATGAATGAAAAGCCTTCGGACATCCTTCGCCGCAAGAAAAACGCTTCTATCCAGGTGGCCTGCCGTCTCGTCAAGGACGGCAAGGCCGATGCCGTGGTCAGCGCCGGTCATTCCGGCGCCACTGTCGCGTGCGGCATGTTCATCATGGGTCGGCTGCCGGGCGTCGAACGCCCGGCGCTGGCTGCCCTGCTGCCCACGGAAAAGAATCCCGTGGTCGTGCTGGACGCCGGCGCCAACGTGGACTGCCGGCCCTATCATCTTTTCCAGTTCGGCCTCATGGGCGACGCCTTCGCGCGTGACCTGCTGGGCTATGCGGCCCCGCGTGTCAGCCTGCTGAGCATCGGCGAAGAGGAAGGCAAGGGCAACAGCCAGGTCAAGGAAGCCTACGAACTGCTCAAACTCGCCCAGAATCTCAACTTCGTGGGCAATGCCGAAGGCCGCGACATCTTTACGGGCGATATCGATGTCGTGGTCTGCGACGGTTTTGTGGGCAACGTGGTGGTCAAGATGAGCGAAGGCCTGGCCTCGGCCCTGGTCCGCATGCTCAAGCGCCTGTTCACCTCCGGTTTCCTGCCCGCCCTGGGCGGCATGCTGGCCAAGGGCGCCTTCAAAAAGTTCGCCACCACCATCGACTACGCCGAATACGGCGGCGCCCCCCTTCTGGGCCTGCAGGGCCTGGCCATCGTCTGCCACGGCCGTTCCAGCGCCCGCGCCATGCAGAACGCCATCAAGATGGCCGGTACCTTCGTACGCAAGGGCACCAACGACCGTCTTGCCGAAACCATCCTGGCCAACGAGGAACTCACCCGCTTCTCACGCGCCATTTAAGCCACGGGTATTTCTATGAAGCCAAACTGCTATCTGCACGCCCTCAGCAGCTACGTTCCCGCCGAGGTCCTGACCAACGATGACCTGAGCAAACTGGTGGAGACCAACGACGAGTGGATCACCACCCGTACCGGCATCAAGCGTCGTCACCGCCTGCCCCAGGAAGAGAATGCCTCCGACCTCGGGACCCATGCCGCCCGCAAGGCTCTGGAAGATGCCGGTCTCGATGCTGCCAAGCTGACCCACATCCTCACGGCCACCTGTACGCCGGACCATCTCAGCCCCTCGCTTTCCTGCATCATCGGCGGCAACATCGGTGCCGGCCCGGCCATGTCCTTCGACTTCGGCTCCGCCTGCTCCGGCTTCCTGTACGGCCTGCATCTGGCGGACGCCCTGCTCTGCCAGGATCCGGCTTCCCAGATCCTTTTCGTCTGCACCGAGGCCCTTACCCGCCGCGTCAACTGGAGCGACCGCAGCACCTGCGTGCTCTTCGGCGACGGCGCCGGCGCCTGCATCCTGAACAGCGATCCCGAGAACGCCCTGGCCCGCGTGCAGGACAGCATCTGCAAGAGCGACGGCAGCCTGCACGACCTCATCATCGTGGGCGGCGGCACCAGCTGCCAGTACAAGCCCGGCGATCCCGTGGGCGACGACTTTTTCATCTCCATGCAGGGCCGTGAAGTCTACAAGCATGCCGTGCGCCAGATGTCCGGCATCTGCCAGGAACTGCTGGAGCGCAACGGCCTCACGGCCGCTGACGTCGATCTTTTCGTGCCCCACCAGGCCAACATGCGCATCATCGAGGCCGTGGGCAGCCGCCTGAAGATCGGTCTGGATCACGTGTTCACCAACGTGGCCGAATACGGCAACACCTCTTCCGCCTCCGTGCCGCTGGCCCTGGTGGAAGCCATGGCCCAGGGCCGCATCAAGGCCGGGGACCGTGTGCTGGTGACCGCCTTCGGCAGCGGCCTGACCTGGGGCGCGGCCCTGCTGCAGTTCTAGGCTGCCGCGGCGTTGAACTCGGCCCTTTTCTGCTATATCATAAAATCCATTGAGGCAGCATCATGAGCAATCTTGATTCCACCACTCCTACCGCGCTGGTTACCGGCGGTTCCCGCGGCATCGGTCGCGCCGTTGCCCTGACCCTGGCCCGTGACGGCTATCAGGTCATCCTCACCTACGTGAGCCGTCCCGAAGAAGCCGACAAGACCGTGGCGGAGATCGAGGCTGCCGGCGGCCGTGCCCTGGCCCTGCCCCTCAACGTGGGCGACGGCGAAGCCGTGGCTGCCTTTTTTGCCGAACATATCAAAGGCAAGGTCAATCTGGCCGTGCTGGTCAACAATGCCGGCATCACCAAGGACGGCTTCCTGGTCCGCATGAAGGACGATGACTTCGACCGCGTCATCACCATCAACCTGCGCGGTGCCTTCATCTGCACCCGCGAAGCCGCCAAGATCATGACCAAGGCCCGTCACGGCCGCATCGTGAACATCTCTTCCGTCGTGGGCCAGATGGGCAACGCCGGACAGGCCAACTACAGCGCCGCCAAGGCCGGCCTGCTGGGTCTGACCAAGTCCTGCGCCAAGGAACTGGCCGCGCGCCAGATCACGGTCAATGCCGTGGCCCCCGGATTTATCGAAACCGACATGACCGCCGCCCTGAGCGACGATGTGCGCGCCTCCTATGAAGCCGCCATCCCGCTGAAACGCATGGGCACCGCCCAGGAGATCGCCGATGCCGTGGCCTTCCTGGCTTCGGACAAGGCTGCCTACATCACCGGCCAGGTGCTGGCCGTCAACGGCGGCATGTACTGCTAAAAACTGCGGCCGCGCATGCTGCCGCTCCCGCTACCGGAAAACACAAAGCGAGTTGGAGGATAACCATGTCTGAAGTTGCAGCCAAAGTGACCAAAATCATCGTGGACCAGCTGGGTGTGAGCGCTGAAGAAGTGAAGCCCGAAGCTTCCTTCGTGGAAGACCTGGGCGCTGACTCCCTGGACCTGACCGAACTGATCATGGCCATGGAAGAAGAATTCGACATCGAAATCGCCGATGACGACGCCCAGAAGATCCTGAAGGTGCAGGACGCCATCAGCTACATCGAAAGCAAGCAGGGCTAAGTTTTTCCCTGTCTGCCGGAAAATTGGAACGCACCGGGCTTGCCCGGTGCGTTTTTCCCCTTCCGGCCTCAACTCGAGTATTTTTTCCAGGCACAAGCCCCGCCTGTCCAAGGAGTATCCATGAGTCGTCCGCGCGTTGTCATCACTGGTCTTTCCGCCATCACCCCTCTGGGCAATGACCTTGAAACTACCTGGAAGCGCCTGCTTGCCGGCGAATCCGGTATCGGCCCCATCACCCTTTTCGATGCCACCGACTATGACTCGCGCGTTGCCGGCGAAGTGAAAGACTTCGTTGCCGAAGATTTCATCCCGGCCAAACAGGCCCGCCGCATGGACCGCTTCACCCAGTTCGCCGTGGTGGCCGCCCAGCAGCTCCTCAAAGACTCCGGCCTGGTCATCAATGACGACAACGCCTACGACGTGGGCGTCATCCTGGGCATCGGCCTGGGTGGCCTGAAGACCATCGAGACCTATCACGCCAAGCTGCTGCAGGGTGGTCCCGGCAAGGTTTCTCCCTTCCTGATCCCCATGCTCATCTCCAACATGGGCCCCGGCCAGATCGCCATTTTCACCGGCGCCAAGGGTCCCAACATCGTGACCACCACCGCCTGTGCTTCCGCCATCCACGGCATCGGCACCGCCTTCAGCGAGATCCTGCTGGGCCGCATCAGCACGGCCATCACCGGCGGTGTGGAAGCCACGGTGACGCCTCTGGGCGTGGCCGGCTTCACGGCCCTGAAGGCCCTTTCCAGCCATTACAATGATGAGCCTGCCAAGGCCTCCCGTCCCTTCGACGGCAACCGCGACGGCTTCGTCATCGGTGAAGGCGCCGGCCTGCTGCAGCTGGAAGAACTGGAACACGCCAAGGCCCGCGGCGCCAAGATCTACGCCGAAGTGGTGGGCTACGGCGCCTCCGACGACGCTTTCCACATGACCGCTCCCGCCGATTCCGGCGAAGGCATGGCCCGCGCCATGCAGAACGCCCTGCGCGACGCCGGTCTGGCCCCCGAGGCCATCGGGCACATCAATGCCCACGCCACCTCCACCCAGCTCAACGACAAGACCGAGACCAAGGGCATCAAACTGGTGTTCGGCGAGCACGCTTCCAAGATCAAGATCTCTGCCACCAAGTCCATGACCGGTCACCTGCTGGGTGCCGCGGGCGGTGTGGAGAGCGTGTTCACCGCCATGGCCCTGCATACCGGCTGGCTGCCCGGCACCATCAATCTGGAAAATCCCGATCCCAACTGCGATCTGGATTACATGGCCGGCGGTTCCGCCCATATCCCCTGTGAATACGCCATGTGCAATTCCTTCGGTTTCGGCGGCACCAATGCCAGCCTGATCCTGAAGAAGTGGAACGACTAGCCCCAAAGGGAGAGCGGTAGAATGGATGAAATCTTGCTTCAGGACCCGGAACTGGCCCAGGCCATCATCCTGGAATCCCAGCGCCAGGTCACCAAACTGGAACTGATCGCTTCGGAAAACTTTGTTTCCCCGGCCGTGCGTGAGGCCCAGGGCAGCGTGATGACCCACAAGTACGCCGAAGGCTATCCGGGCAAGCGCTACTACGGCGGCTGCGAATACGTGGACATCGCCGAGAACCTGGCCATCGAACGCGCCAAGAAGCTCTTTGGCTGCGAATACGCCAACGTGCAGCCCCACTCCGGTTCCCAAGCCAACATGGGCGCCTACTTCTCCTTCCTCAAGCCCGGCGACACCATCCTGGGCATGGATCTGAGCCACGGCGGCCATCTGACCCACGGCAGCCCCGTCAACTTCTCGGGCAAGCTGTTCAACAACGTTTTCTACGGCGTGAACCGCGAGACCGGCTGCATCGACTATGACGAAGTGGCCCGTATCGCCCGTGAGCACAAGCCCGCCGCCATCGTGGCCGGTGCCAGCGCCTATCCCCGCAAGATCGACTTCGCCCGCTTCCGCGCCATCGCCGACGAAGTGGGTGCCGTCCTCATGGTGGACATGGCCCACATCGCGGGCCTGGTGGCTGCCGGTCTGCACGAGAGCCCCATCCCGTACGCCCACATCACCACCACGACCACGCACAAGACCCTGCGCGGTCCCCGCGGCGGCATGATCCTCTCCGACGAGACCCGCGGCAAGAGCCTCAACAGCCAGATCTTCCCCGGCATCCAGGGCGGCCCGCTGATGCACGTCATCGCCGCCAAGGCCGTGGCCTTTGGCGAGGCCCTGCGCCCCGGCTTCAAGACCTACAGCCAGCAGATCGTCAAGAACGCCGCCGTGCTGGCCCAGTGCCTGACCGATGCGGACTTCCGGCTGGTGTCCGGCGGTACGGACAACCACCTCATGCTGGTGGACCTGACCAACAAGGACGTGACCGGCAAGGATGCCGAACATGCCCTCGATGCCGCCGGCATCACGGTCAACAAGAACACCATCCCCTTCGAGACCCGCTCGCCCTTCGTGACCTCCGGCGTGCGTCTGGGCACCGCTGCCCTGACCACCCGCGGCATGAAGGAAGACGAGATGCGCCAGGTGGCGGCCTTCATCGTGGAAGCCATCGAAAAGCGCAACGAGCCTGCCTCCCTGGCCGCCATCCGCAGCCGCGTGGAGGAATTCGCCCGCGCCTATCCCCTGTTCACCTGGTAACCATGCACGACAGGAGGGAGGAGGCCCCGTCCCGTACGGGATGGGGTCCCTCCCTCTTTTTTTCCGCCGCGCCTGCCGGCGGCCCCGACCTGCCGGTCGCTGCTGCTGATGGTGCCTTGCGGAAAGCCCCCCTTTTGGAAAGGCCGCCTCTGGCGGCCTTTTCCGTCCGTGGTCCCTGCCACCGGCGGGCTTGGCTTTTGCCCCGGCTGCGTGTAAGGTAGTCCAACTTTTTATTGCGAGTACTGTCATGCAACGAATGCCCTGGCCCGATTATTTCATGAGCATCACCTATCTGGTGCGCGAGCGCTCCACCTGCCTGCGCCGCAAGGTGGGCGCCATCGCCGTCAAGGACAGGCACATCCTGGCCACCGGTTACAACGGTGCGCCCTCCGGCGTGCGCCATTGTCTGGAGACGGGCTGCCTGCGCGAACAGATGGGCATCCCTTCCGGGCAGCGCCACGAGATCTGCCGCGGCCTGCACGCCGAACAGAACGTCATCATCCAGGCCGCCGTGCACGGCGTGAGCATCGCCGGGGCGGAGCTGTACTGCACCACCTTTCCCTGCGCCATGTGCAGCAAGATGCTCATCAATTGCGGCATCAAACATATCTGGTACAGCGAGCATTATCCCGACGAGCTGGGACTGGCCATGCTCAGCGAGGCCGGTGTGACCTTCGAGCAGATCCCCTTCTCGCCCGACATGCTCAAAGGACCGCAGCATGTCTGAGAACATTTTCGCCCCCTTCATGCGTGAGGCCCTGGCCCTGGCCGAGAACGGCCGCTGGAGCGCCTGTCCCAATCCCACGGTGGGCGCCGTGCTGGTGCGCGACGGTCAGGTGGTGGCGCGCGGCTGGCACCATGCCGCCGGGCAGCCCCACGCCGAGGTGGAATGCCTGCGCGACGCGCAGCGTCAGGGCATCGACCCCGCCCAGTGCACCCTGGTGGTCACGCTGGAGCCCTGCAACCATTACGGCAAGACCCCGCCCTGCAGCGAAGCCGTGCTGGCCGCGGGCATCAAGCGCGTGGTCATCGGCCTGTACGACCCCACCCCCAAGGCGGCCGGCGGTGCCGAACGCCTGCGTGCCGCCGGTGTGGAAGTCATCGGCCCGGTCTGCGAGCGGGAATGCCGCGACCAGGTGGCCGATTTCCTGGCCTGGCAGCAGGGCCGCCCCTATGTGATCCTCAAGATGGCCGCCACCATGGACGGGCGCATCGCCACCCGTACCGGCCACTCCCGCTGGGTCAGCAGCGAAGGTTCGCGCGCTCTGGTGCATCGCCTGCGTGCCGGTATCGGCCGTGCCGGGGGCGCCGTGCTGGTGGGCGGCGGCACCTTCCGGGCCGACAACCCCTGCCTCACGGCCCGCATCCCCGGTGAGACGGTGGAACAGCAGCCGCTGGCCTGTGTGCTGACCTCGCGCCTGCCCAATCCCGCGGGCGACATCCATCTGCTCAAGGAGCGTCCCCATCAGGCGGTCTTCCTCTGCTCGCCTGCGGCGGCGGCCTCCACGGCGGCCCACGCCCTGCGCCAGATGGGCGTGCGCGTGCTGGCCCTTGGCCCCGGGCAGCGCGGCTGCCCGGACTTCCCGGCCATGTTCCACATGCTGTACGAGGACCTGCACTGCCCCTACGTGCTTTGCGAAGGCGGCGGGCATCTGGCCCTTTCCCTGCTGGAAGCGGGCTTTGCCGACGAATTCCTGCTGCATCTGGCGCCGCGCATCCTGGGCGACAACGAGGCCGCGCCCCTGTTCGACGGCCGCAGCCCCCTCACCATGGCCGAGGCCCTGGACCTGCGCGTCTGCCGCACCTCCCTGTGCGACGGCGACGTCCACCTGCAGCTGCGACCGGCCATTCCTCAGGAGTAGACCATGTTTACCGGCATCATCCAGGGACAGGGCGAGATCGTGGGCCTGCGCCGCAGCGGCCAGGAGTGCCGCATGGAAGTGCGTCCCCTCTTCCCTCTGGAAAATATCGTGGACGGGGAGTCCATCGCCCATAACGGCGCCTGCCTGTCCGTGGAACGGCACAGCGGTTCCACCTTCACTGTCTATGCTTCGGGCGAGAGCCTTTCCCGCACCACCCTGGGCGACCTGCGCAAGGGCGACCTGGTCAATCTGGAACGGGCCCTGGCCCTGGGCGACCGCCTGGGCGGGCATCTGGTCAGCGGCCATGTGGACTGCGTGGCCACGGTGCGTTCCGTGGAACAGGCCGGTTCTTCCCTGCGCTGCACGCTGGCCTTCCCGCCGGCCTTCGCGGCGGAAGTCATCGAAAAGGGCTCCGTCACGCTGGACGGCATCAGCCTGACCATCAATGCCTGCGGCAAGGATTTCCTGACCGTCAACGTCATCCCGGACACCCAGAAACGCACCACCATGCTGCACTGGCGCCCGGGCAGCCGCGTGAACATGGAGACGGACCTCATCGGCAAGTACGTGCGCCGCATCATGCAGTGCCAGGCCGACGGGCCCGCCACGCCGCAGAAGAGCAGCGGCATCAACAAGGAATTTTTACTGCAAAACGGTTTTCTTTAGGAGCAGACCATGAGCAATCCCACTACCATCAGCGGCATGCTTGATGCCAAAGGCCTCAAGATCGCCATCCTGGCCACCCGTTTCAACGACTTCATCGTGGACCGCCTGACCGGCGGCGCCCTGGACTACCTGGAACGCCACGGCCTCGATGCCAAGAACATCACCATCGTGCGCATCCCCGGTGCTTTCGAGATGCCCCTGGTCTGCCAGAAGCTGGCCGCCAGCGGCAAGTATGACGGCATCGTGGCCCTGGGCGCCGTGATCCGCGGTGCCACCCCCCACTTCGACTACGTGTGCAACGAAGCCAGCAAGGGCATCGCCCAGGTGATGCTGCAGTACAAGACCCCCATCGGCTTCGGCCTGCTGACCTGCGACAGCATCGAGCAGGCCATCGAACGCGCCGGTTCCAAGGGCGGCAACAAGGGCGTGGAAGCTGCCGCCGCCATGCTGGAAACCATCCGCGTGCTGGAGCAGCTGTAATCCATGAGCAAGGGTAAATCCGCCAGCCGCCGGGGCGAACGCGCCCAGGCTTTTCAGGTTCTGTACGGGCTGTCCTTCGCCGACGCCACCTCGCTGGAAGACGTGCGCCGCGCCTTCCTGCAGTCCCCCGACCATCAGGAGACCGAAGAAGGCGAGCTGCCTTCCGGTTTTGCCTGGGATCTGGTGCAGGGCGTGTGGAGCAGGCGCGATGAGCTGGACAAGACCATTAGCCGCTTCTCGCGCAACTGGCGCGTGGACCGCATGGGTCGCGTGGAGCTGACCCTGCTGCGCCTGGCCATGTACGAACTGCTGTACCGCCAGGACGTCCCCGCCAAGGTCGCCATCAACGAGGCCCTGGAGCTGACCCGCCAGTTCGGCGAAGACAACGCCACCAGTTTTGTCAACGGTATTCTGGACGCCGCCGCCAAGGCTCTGGAAAAGGGTTCCCTCTCCGCCGGAGAGGATTCCACCAACTAAAAGCAGACAAGTGTCATGACGCAAGATCGTTATTCCCCGCAGGACATCGAACAGAAATGGCAGGAGCGCTGGCAGCAGCAGGATGCCTTTGCCTGCGACCATCACAGCGACAAACCCAAGTATTACGTGCTGGAGATGTTCCCCTACCCCTCGGGCAACATCCACATGGGCCATGTGCGCAACTATTCCATCGGTGACGTGGTGGCCCGCTGCAAGCGCATGCAGGGCTTCAACGTGCTGCATCCCATGGGCTGGGACGCCTTCGGCCTGCCCGCGGAAAATGCCGCCATCAAGCACAACACCCATCCGGCCAAGTGGACCTATGCCAACATAGACAACATGCGCGCGCAGCTGCGCCGTCTGGGCTATTCCTATGACTGGTCCCGCGAAGTGGCCACCTGCCGCCCCGAGTACTACCGCTGGGAGCAGAGCTTCTTCCTGCGCCTGCTGGAAAAGGGCCTGGTCTACCGCAAGAAGGCGCCCCAGAACTGGTGCCCCTCCTGCCACACCGTGCTGGCCAACGAACAGGTCATCGACGGCCTGTGCTGGCGCTGCGACAGCCATGTGGAACAGAAGGACCTGACCCAGTGGTTCCTGCGCATCACCGCCTATGGTGACGAACTGCTGCAGGACCTGCAGAAGCTGGAAGGCGGCTGGCCCGACCGCGTGCTCTCCATGCAGCGCAACTGGATCGGCAAGTCCACCGGTGCGGCCGTGCGCTTCGGCCTGCCCGCTCCCCTGGACGGCGTCGACCATCTGGAAGTCTTCACCACCCGTCCCGACACCGTGTTCGGCGTGACCTTCCTGACCCTGGCCCCCGAACATCCGCTGGTGGAAAAGCTCATCGAAGGCTACGAAAAGGCCGACGAAGTGCGCGCCTTCGTGACCCGCATCCGCAACATGGACCGTCTGGAGCGCCAGTCCGACAATCTGGAAAAAGAAGGCATCTTCACCGGCGCCTATGTGATCCATCCCTTCACCGGCCAGCAGGTGCCCGTGTGGCTGGGCAACTTCGTCCTGGCCGACTACGGTACCGGCGCCGTCATGGGCGTGCCCGCCCACGACCAGCGTGACTTCGAATTCGCCCGCAAGTATGGCCTGCCCGTCAAGGTGGTCATCAGCCCCGAAGGCGAGGTCCTCGACCCCGCCACCATGGAAGCCGCCTTCACCACCGAAGGCGTGATGGTCAATTCCGGCGACTTCGACGGCATGCCCAACACCGACGGCAAGAAGGCCGTGGCCGAACGTCTGGAAAAGGAAGGCAAGGGCAAGGCCACCACGCAGTTCCGCCTGCGTGACTGGAACATCTCGCGCCAGCGCTACTGGGGCGCCCCCATCCCGGTCATCTACTGCGACAAGTGCGGCGTGGTGCCCGAGAAGGAAGAGAACCTGCCCGTGCTCCTGCCCCTGGATGCCCATGTGCGTGAAGACGGCCGCTCTCCCCTGCCCGAGACCGACTCCTTCGTGCACTGCACCTGCCCCGTCTGCGGTGGCGAGGCCCGTCGCGAGACCGATACCCTGGACACCTTCGTGGAGTCCTCCTGGTACTTCGCCCGCTACACCGGCGCCCGCAATACCGAGAGCGCCTTCGATATGGACGCCCTCAAGTACTGGCTGCCCGTGGACCAGTACATCGGCGGTGTGGAACACGCCATCCTGCACCTGCTCTACGCCCGCTTCTTCACCAAGGTCCTGCGCGACCTGGGTTTCTACCCCGAAGGCCTGGACGAGCCCTTCACCAACCTGCTCACCCAGGGCATGGTGCTCAAGGACGGCAGCAAGATGTCCAAGTCCAAGGGCAATGTGGTGGACCCCACGGCCATGATCGCCAAGTACGGCGCGGACACCGTGCGTCTGTTCTGCCTCTTCGCCGCGCCGCCGGAGCGTGACTTCGACTGGTCCGACAGCGGCATCGAAGGCTCCTCGCGCTTCCTGCACCGCGTCTGGCGTCTGTTCATGGACGAGGCCGAGCGCCTGTCCGCGGTCAAGGCCTGCGGCGCCGGTGCCGACGACGTGACCACGCCCGAAGCCCGCGACCTGCGCCGCCGCGAACACCTGACGGTCAAGAAGGTCACCGAGGACATGGGCAACCGCTTCCAGTTCAACACCGCCATCTCCGCGGTCATGGAACTGGTCAACGCCATGTACCTGTCCCGTGAAAAGCTGGGCAAGAGCGACGCCGAGAACCGCGTCTTCTCTTCGGCCATGGCCACGGTGCTGACCCTGCTCTCGCCCATCACCCCGCACCTGTGCGAGGAACTGTGGCAGCGCATGGGCCACACCTCTTCCCTGCAGGAAGAAGCCTGGCCCGTGTGCGAGGAAAGCGCCCTGGTGCAGGATACCGTCACCATCGCCCTGCAGGTCAACGGCAAGCTGCGCGGTACCATCGAAGTGCCCGCCGGTGCCGACAAGGCCCGGATGGAAGAAGTGGCCCTGGCCGACGCCGCCGTGCAGCGTCACACCAGCGGCCTGACCATCCGCAAGGTCGTGGTGGTGCCCGGCAAGCTGGTCAACGTGGTGGCCAACTAGCCCGCAGGGAGCCCCGCTCCGCAATACCGAACTGAACCGTTGCGGGGGAAGAAGGCCCGGACATGCCGTCCGCCTTTTTTCCCCGCAACGTCGTTTTCCATCCCGAACCCAGGACGTACCATGCCCAGACCCGGTTTTTCCTTTCTCGTCTGCCCGGACAGCCGCCTTTTGCAGGCCCGTCTGGAAGCCCTTGTGAGCGCCCAGGGCGACAGCGGCCGCTGGGAACGGCACGTCCACTGGGGGGACGAGGAGCCTTCGCCGCGCTTCTGGGAACAGCTCACCCTCCAGGGGCTGTTCGGTACGCCGCGCCTGCTGGTGGTGCGTCAGGCCCATCTCTGGCCCGCCGCGGTCTGGAAAAAGATCTCCGCCGCTCTGGCCCGGCCCTCGGAACAGTGCTGGCCTTTCTTCTGCCTGGAAGTGGCCTGGGAAAAAGGCCAGCCCAAGATCCCGGCCCACATCGCCAAGCTGCGCTGCCTGGGCTTTGCCGACCAGCAGGGCTGGATCTGGCGCAGCGAAGGCCTGAGCGAGCGCAGCATCAAGAAATATGTCCGCGACCGCGCCCAGGCCCTGGGCATCCCCTTCGAGGCCGACGCCTTCGAACAGTTCTGTACCTCCGTGCCCCCCGATGCCCAGGCCGTGGAGAACGAACTGGAAAAGCTCCTGCTCCTGCGCCCGGCGGATGACGGGCAGGCCATGCCCTGGTCCGTCACCACGGACATGCTGGCCACCAGCTCCTGGGCCCCGGAATGCAATATCTTCGCCTGCATCCGCCATATGGAAGCCGGCAACCTGGCCGCTGTCTGGAAAGAGCTGGCCCGGGGCCGCAAGGACGTGGAAGGCCTGCTCTTTCCCCTGCTCTCCCTGCTGGCCCGCGAGTTCCGCCAGCTCTGGCAGGCCTGCGCGGGCGAGAAAGTCCGCTTCCATCCCTCCGAAGCCAACGCCAAGCAACAGCTGGCACGCCGTCTGGGCCCCGCCGCCCTGGCCCGCTGCCTGGGCATGATCATGGACGCCGAGCTGGCCATCAAGAGCGGCCGCTGCACGCCTGAGCAAAGCCTGGACAAGCTGGCCACCGATCTTGTGGCCCTCTTCTCTGCTGCCCGGCGCTAGGGATTTTTGAAAGCACACGGATTTTTTGGGGGAAGCCCCCCTTGTTCCGCTGTCGCCCGCAGCTTTCTCCGTCGCAACGGGCATCGACAGCAGAGATGAGGGGCCCCCTCCCCTCAATGAATCTCTTTTCTGCCCCTTGCGCTTGCCAAAAAGCATCTTACCTTATGACCGCAATGCCTGTATCCTCTGCCTCTCCCCATAGCGGCCACCGCAGCCGCCTGCGTCAGCGACTGGCTCGCGAGCCTCTGGCCGTGGCCGATTATGAGATCCTGGAACTGTTGCTGGGCTACGGGCAGCCGCGCAAGGATACCAAACCGCTGGCCCGGGAACTGCTGCTGCGTTTCCACAATATCCGCGGCGTGCTGGACGCTCCGCCGGAACAGCTGCTGGCCGTGCCGGGTTTCGGCCCCGGCCTGCTCTCCATGTGGCAGGTACTGCGCGAAGTGCTGGCCCGCCATGCGGCCGCGCCCCTGTTGCAGGGGGTGGAAGTGGCAACGCCCCAGGCAGTGGCCGAGATGGCCCGGGCCCGTCTGGCCGGCAGCCAGCAGGAAGAATGCTGGCTGGCCATGGTCAATGCGGGCAACCGCCTCGTGGCCTGGGAACGCCTGCGCCAGGGCAATGTGGAAAGCGTCCCTTTGCTGCCCCGCGATGTACTGGAGCCTGCCCTGCGCTACAAGGCCAGCGGCATCATCCTGGTGCACAACCATCCGGGCGGCCAGACCCGGCCCTCCCAGCCCGACCTCATCTTCACCAATACCGTGCGGGAGCTGGCCGTCAACATGGGGCTGCGTTTTCTGGACCATGTGATCGTCACCGATAATGGCTGCTACAGCATCTGCCAGTGCAGACACCTGTAAGCAGTCCGGGAGTATATATGTCTGATCAGAAAAAGAACGACCATCCGCTGGAGGACATGCTGTCCCAGTTGCAGGATGCCCTGAGCCAGGCGGTGGATGCCGCCGGACAGGACCAGGGGACGAGCGGCGACGAACAGGCGTCGGCCCCCGGCGAACAGCAGATCTCCGACCTGCTGCCGGTGCTGCCCGTTCGGGATGTCGTAGTGTTCAACTACATGATCCTGCCGCTGTTCATCGGTCGCGAAAAATCCGTCAAAGCCGTGGAAGCCGCCCTCAAGAAGGGCCGCCACCTGCTGGTCTGCACCCAGAAGGAAGAATCCACCGAAGATCCCGGCCCCAACGACCTCTACACTGCCGGTACGGTGGTGCAGGTCATGCGCATGCTCAAGATGCCCGACGGCCGCATCAAGATCCTGGTGCAGGGCGCCAGCCGGGCCAAGGTGGAAGGCTACCACCGTGTGGAGCCCTATCTGGAAGCCCGCATCACCGTCCTGCAGGAAGAGACGCCCCCGCGCGACGCCAAGATAGAAGCCCTGCTGCGCTCCGCCCGTGAGCAGAGCGAAAAGGTGCTCCAGCTGCGTGGCGTGGCCTCCCCGGACATCCTGGCCGTGCTCCAAGGCGTGGATGAACCGGGCCGTCTGGCCGACCTCATCGCCGCCAACCTGCGCATGAAGACCGCCGAGGCCCAGCGCATCCTCGAAGCCGTGAACCCCGTGGAGCGCCTGATGCTGGTCAACATCCAGCTCGAACGCGAGGTGGAAGTGGCCACCATGCAGGCCCACATCCAGAGCACGGCCCGCGAAGGCATGGACAAGGCGCAGAAGGAATACTTCCTGCGCGAACAGATCAAGGCCATCCGTCACGAACTGGGCGATGCGGCCTCCGAAGGCGAAGAAGAGCTGGACGAGCTGCGCAAGGCCCTGGACAAGGCCGGTCTGCCCAAGGACGTGCGCAAGGAAGCGGACAAGCAATTGCGCCGCCTGTCCGGCATGCACGCCGATTCTTCCGAGGCCAACGTGGTGCGCACCTATCTCGACTGGCTGGTGGAACTGCCGTGGAAGAAGCTTTCCCGCGACCGTCTGGACATCGCTCATGCCAAGGCCATCCTGGATGAGGACCACTACGGTCTGGACAAGATCAAGGACCGCATCCTGGAATTCCTCAGCGTGCGCAAGCTCAATCCCCAGTCCAAGGGGCCCATCCTCTGCTTCGCCGGCCCTCCAGGCGTGGGCAAGACCTCGCTGGGCCGCTCCATCGCGCGGGCCCTGGGCCGTCATTTCCAGCGCCTGTCCCTGGGCGGCATGCATGACGAGGCCGAGATCCGCGGCCACCGCCGCACCTATATCGGCGCCATGCCCGGCCGCATCATCCAGGCCATCAAGCAGGCCGGTACCCGCAACCCGGTCATCGTGCTGGACGAAGTGGACAAGCTGGGTTCCGATTTCCGGGGCGACCCCTCGTCCGCTCTGCTGGAAGTGCTGGACCCCGAACAGAACCATACCTTCAGCGACCACTACCTGAACGTGCCCTTCGACCTTTCCAAGGTCATGTTCCTGTGTACGGCCAACCATCTGGAGACCATCCCGCCTCCCCTGCGCGACCGTATGGAGGTCATCAGCCTGCCCGGCTACACCATGCAGGAAAAGGTGGAGATCGCCAAACGCCACCTGCTGCCCAAGAAGGTGACGGAGAACGGCCTGCGTGAAGGTGACGTCATCATGGACGATACCGCCCTTACCGCCGTCATCCGCGGCTATACCCGCGAAGCCGGCCTGCGCAACCTGGAACGGGAGCTGGGCTCCATCTGCCGCAAGCTGGCCCGCCAGCGTGCCGAAGGCAAGAAGGGCAGCTTCACCGTGGACAGCGCCATGGTGGAAAAACTGCTGGGCGCGCCGCGCTTCATCGAAGACGAGAAGGACAAGCGCCTCATGCCCGGCATGGCTCTGGGCCTGGCCTGGACCCCGGCCGGCGGCGAGGTGCTGACCATCGAATGCGCCTGCATGAAGGGCAAGGGCAACCTGCAGCTCACGGGCCAGCTGGGCGACGTCATGAAGGAAAGCGCCCGCATCGCCATGAGCTACATCCGCAGCCGGGCCGACAGCCTGGGCATCGACGCGGACTTCAGCGATACGCAGGACATCCACATCCATGTGCCTGCCGGTGCCGTGCCCAAGGACGGCCCCTCCGCCGGTGTCACGCTGACCTCGGCCCTGATCTCGACCCTGAGCGGCCGCATCGTGCGGGCCGATACCTGCATGACCGGCGAGATCACCCTGCAGGGCCGGGTGCTGCCCGTGGGCGGCATCAAGGAAAAGATCCTGGCCGGTGTGGCACGCGGGCTCAAGCATGTCATCATCCCCAGCCAGAACGTCAAGGATCTGGAAGAGGTCCCCAAGGAACTGCTGAAAAAGATCAAGGTCCACCCCGCGCACACTTATGATGATGTGCTGGCCCTGGCCTTCGAACCCGTCAAAAAGACGGCCGCGCGTGCCAGGAAAGCCGCTCCGGCCACGGAAAAGAAATAACGCCGCTGTCGCCCCTGCAAGGCGGTGACGCGGATGGCCCGGGACGACATGGCGTTGCCCCGGGCCTTTTTGCTTTGCCCAGCCGCACACAGGACAAGGATATGACCCTTCAGGAACTGCTGACCTCGCTGACCCGCGACCTGCACGCCGCAGACACGGACGCCCCCGCGCTGGAGGCCCGCCTGCTGGCAGGCCATGTGCTGCACCTTGACCGCATCGGCCTGATGCTGGCCATGCCCTCCCCTGTGGCGGACGACGCAGCCGCCGCCATCCGCGCCCTGACCACCCGCCGCTGCGCCGGTGAACCGCTGGCCCACATCACCGGGCGGCGCGAGTTCTTCGGCCGCGATTTCGAGGTCAGCCCGCAGACCCTCATCCCCCGGCCGGAGACCGAGCTGCTGCTGGAGATCGTGCTGCGGGAATGCGAGGGGCACGGGGAGGTGCGCTTTGCGGATCTGGGCACGGGCACGGGCTGCATCGGCATTACGCTGGCTCTGGAGCTGCCGCACAGCCGGGGCCTGCTGCTGGAATACAGCGCCGGGGCCCTGCCCGTGGCGGCCCGCAACATCAGCAGCCTGCAGGCCGCTGACCGTCTGGCCCTGGTACGGGGGGACATGTTCACGCCGCCGCTGTTGCCGCAGGGGCTGGACGTGCTGGTCAGTAATCCGCCCTACATCGCCGCTGCGGAAGAAGACGAGGTTATGGCGGAAGTCCTGCATCACGAGCCGCACAGCGCGCTCTTTTCCGAGCAGGACGGTCTGCGCCACCTGCACGCCGTCATCCGTTCCGGACAGCAGGCCCTGAAACCGGGCGGCCTTATCGCCATGGAACACGGTTACCGCCAGGGCGAGGCCGTGCGCCGTCTGCTGATGGAGGCCGGTTACGGCGCGCCCCGCACCGAGCAGGATCTGGCCGGTCTGGACCGCTGCACCTGGGCCCGCCGGGACTGATCCGCCGGAGGAACCAGCAGCAGCGGGCGTCCCTGCCCTCCCGCATCGGCAGGGCACTACCAAGAGGCACCACCGCTCCCCTTGCTGCACACGCCATCGCCGCCGGCGAGGCCTGCGATGTGTGCCGCCCGCGAGCTGCACACATCTTGATAAAATTTTTCCGGCTCCTCTCCCCGCAGCGACCCTGTACGGAAAGGACGGGGCAGCACTCCGGCACTCCGTATCTTCCGCCGGGCACGTCGCGCGCGCCGAGGCCGGGCACGGCGAAAAAATTTCCCTCTTCCCGGCTAGGCCCGGAAGGCACTCTTTGCTATAGCAAGGCAAAGGTGTTCGTCATGGGAAGATACGCAGACCCCACGGAAAAAGCCATCCGCTGCCCGCTCAAGGGGCATCAGCGGCCCCTGCTGGCCTGTCTGGCCTGCCGGCATTTCCCCTGTCGCGCCATGACGGAAGAACGGCTGGCCCTGTTACGCACGTCGCCCTTTGTCCAGCTGGATACGAAAAACTCAAAACTGCTGCCACGGAGGCACGTCATGTATATTTTCAGGATGACTTCTGGAGAACTGCGGGACGCTCCCGAAGATTTCAGCCCCGATGCCCCGGACTTCGAACAGCTGGCCGATGTGGAAGAAGTGCTGGTCATCGGCAAGGTGCTGGTCAAGCAGTTGCGCCTGGTGGCCAAGCCCCGGGAAGAGCGCGACCGCATCCGGGAACAGCTCTCCACGCCCGACCTTCCCGAGGAAGTGGAAGAAGAAAAGCCCCGCCGCAGACGCCGCAGCAGCGTCCGGGACGAGGACTGATGCCATTGGGGACTGCCATCCGTGCGGTCCCTTTTTCTTTTTCCCTTGCTGATTTTCCTTTTGGGAATGCAGGTCAATTTTTTCCATCACCGGGATCCGCCAGCCCCGTCCGCCTGTCGTCCGCCTCTCCTTCCCTGCCCTGCCATGCCTTCCCCCTGACGGCGATCTTTTTTGCGGCGTCCGCCACTACCGGGGCACGCGCCCTCCCGGCCCCTGATCCCGGTCTTTCCCGTCCCTGACGGGCTGCATGTCCCTCTCCGGACCGCAAGAGCGAGGGCGCTCCCATCCGCTCATCCCGGGGCAGGACTTTTTCCAGAAACGGCAGCCAACAAGCCGGCATCACGCATATTTTTTTGCTCTCCACGCGATGCTTGGGAAATGATTCCCAATCAATTCCGGCATGGACATTTTCCGCGTTACGGTTTAATGTCGCACATGCATAGATAAATCGACGACAACCATAGCGAACAGCGACAGCGCCCCTGCCCGCCGGACACCACCGTACCGGCATCCGTACCGGGCCCACCCCGGAACGAAAAAAGGACGCGCTGTTTTTTTGGCCCCGTATGGATGCAGATCATTCATCCATACATGAATCTCGCGAAGGTTGCCGGGAACATGACACCATCATTCCATATTCGACATGCCTTGCCAGACGACGGACGGACACGGGGTTCTCCTGCCGGATGACATGCAGGCCGGATAGCCTGAGGGGGAAACCATGGAAGAATTGACGAAACTTGTCTCCAACATCAACAGCTTCATCTGGGGCATGTACTGCCTTATCCCGCTGCTATGTGGTGTGGGCATATACTTCACCATCCGGCTGAAGTTCATCCAGGTCCGCAAGTTCGGACAGGCCGTGCGCATGCTCTTCGGTGACCTTTCCCTGAAGGGCAAGCGCGCCGACAAGCACGGCATGAGCTCCTTCCAGTCCGTGGCCACCGCCATCGCCGCCCAGGTGGGTACAGGCAACCTGGCCGGTGCCGCCACCGCCATCGCCATGGGTGGTCCCGGCGCCATCTTCTGGATGTGGATCGCCGCCTTCTTCGGCATGGCCACCATCTTTGCCGAAGCCGTGCTGGCCCAGGTCTACCGCACCCGCGACGACGCCGGCCACATCACCGGCGGCCCCGCCTACTACATCTCCAAAGGTCTCGGCAGCCACAAGCTGGCCGTGTTCTTCTCGGTCTCCATCATCATCGCCCTGGGCTGCATCGGCAACATGGTGCAGTCCAACTCCATCGCCGACGCCTTCAGGACCGCTTTTGACGTGCCGCCCCTGGTCATGGGCCTGATCATCGCCGCCTGCGGTGCCTTCGTCTTCTTCGGCGGCATCGGCCGCATCGCTGCCGTGACCGAAAAGATGGTGCCCCTCATGGCCCTGCTGTATGTCATCGGCGGCCTGTTCGTGGTCCTCAGCAATGCCGACCAGATCATCCCCGCCTTCAAGATGATCTTTGTGGGCGCCTTCGATCCTTCGGCCGCCACCGGCGGCATCATCGGTGCCGGTGTCAAGGAAGCCATCCGCTACGGTGTGGCCCGCGGCCTGTTCTCCAACGAAGCCGGTATGGGTTCCACGCCTCACGCCCATGCCGTGGCCAAGGTGCAGTACCCCGCCCAGCAGGGCCTGATGGGTATCGTCAGCGTGTTCATCGATACTTTCGTCGTGCTCAACATGACCGCCCTGGTCATCTTCGTCACCGGCGCTCTGGACGGTACCACCACCGGTATCGCCCTGACCCAGAAGGCCTTCTCCACCGGTCTGGGTGCCTTTGGTATCAAGTTCGTGGCCATCTGCCTGCTGTTCTTCGCCTTCTCCACCATCGTGGGCTGGTATTTCTTCGGTGAGCAGAACGTCAAGTACCTGTTCGGTACCCGCGGCGTGACCCCCTACCGCGTGGTGGTGATGTGCTTCATCGTCATGGGTTCCCTGCTGCAGGTGAACCTGGTGTGGGAACTGGCCGACATGTTCAACGGCCTCATGGCCTTCCCCAACCTTATCGCCCTCATCGGTCTGGCCAAGGTCGTGAGCAAGGCCCTGGACGAATTCGAACAGGCCAACCTGGCTGACAACAAGTAGGGTCCCTGCCTGAAACAAAAAGTCCCCTGACCATCGTGGCCAGGGGACTTTTTTCATTTTTTTTCAAGGCCTCGCAGACAGCCGCAGGGCCATGCATCAGGGAAAAAAGCGTACGGGAATCAAAGCGTGGTCCCGATGCAGCCATCATGCTTTCAACATACTGCAACAAAAAACAGAAAAAACAAATGTAACACTACATAATAATGCCATTTATGGAATTTTTTTTCATCCATCGCACAGGATTTTTTTATAAAATTAGATAAAAAATAAAAAATTTACTCACTCTTTTTCTTAATGTATTGCCTTTATGCAGTAAAAAATATCCCCCATATTCCCTGCTTGATTTCACACTATAATAATTATATGCATACCGGACATTTTTTGATTCTGACCGGCCCTGCCGGGCCGAAGCAAAATTTTTCTCCCACCATAGCTTCACGGAGGTATCGAAAATGGAGCTCATCTACACTGGCAAAACGAAGAACGTCTATGCCCTGGAAAACGGCAACTATCTGCTGAAGTTCAAAGATGACTGCACCGGCAAGGACGGCGTTTTCGATCCCGGCGAGAACTCCGTGGGCCTGACCATCGACGGCGTGGGCGACGTGAACCTGCGCATGTCCATCTACTTCTTCGAAAAGATCAATGCCGCCGGCATCAAGACCCACTATGTGAGCGCCAACCTGGCCGACACCACCATGGAAGTCCTGCCTGCCAAGCCCTTCGGCAAGGGCCTGGAAGTGATCTGCCGCCACAAGGCCGTGGGCAGCTTCATCCGCCGTTATGGTGATTACATCGAAGAAGGCGCCGACCTGCCCGCCTATGTGGAAACCACCTTCAAGAACGATGCCCTGGGCGACCCCCTGGTCACCAAGGACGCCCTGGTGGCCCTGGGCGTGATGACCGACAAGCAGTACGACGACATCAAGGACATGACCCAGAAGATCACCCAGATCGTGGCCGACGACCTGAAGGAAAAGGGCCTGGTCCTGTACGACATCAAGTTCGAATATGGCTATGACGCCGACGGCAAGGTCATCCTCATCGACGAGATCGCCTCCGGCAACATGCGCGTCTACAAGGACGGCAAGTACATCGATCCCATGACCCTGTCCAAGATGTTCTTTGCCTAATCGGCAGGAACCTCCCCGCCGCGGCCTGACGGGCTGACGGCATCCGCCTGCAAGGCTCGCCCGGTATGGAATGCTCCATGCCGGGCTTTTTTGTGTCTGAGAACAGGAGGCTACCCTCCACGTGCATGAACAGGCGTCTTTCCACCCAACCGTACCCATACATATACAAGCCCATAACAAAAAAGCCCTCACGGAGTTTTCCGTAAGGGCTTTTTGCTTTTTCCTGGAGCTGGTGAAGGGACTTGAACCCATAACCTGCAGATTACAAATCAGCTGCTCTACCGATTGAGCCACACCAGCATCTCTCCTCTTTTAGATGAATCCTGACCGCTTGGCAAGGGCTTTCGCACAGGGGGCTTTTCACCGGCCGGCTCTCCTGCCTCAGCATATGAAGGACAGCAGACGGCTCTCAAGCGCCTACCGCTCTGCCGCTGTCAGCACGGGGACGAGCCCTTCCCGGCCGCAAATAGCCAGCGTCAGATGCTCCCGGGCGCGCGTCATTCCTACATAAGCCAGACGCCGCTGGCGGGGCTTCTCCGGCTGGAGGCGATCCATGCCCAGCAGGAAGACATGGGAAAAATCCAGACCTTTGGCGCTGTGGATGGTGGAAATGCAGACGCTGTCCGTGGTGATGTCGAAATAGCGCTTGCTGGTCGTATCCCGGGCCACCCAGCGGGCCATGACGCCCCGGGCCTCCACCGCTTCCAGCAGGCTTTCCGGCAGGCTGGACGCCAGCCCTTCCATGCGGGAATGGGCGTAGAGGATCGCTATCTCGCTCATGGGCACACCCTCCCGTACCAGAGTGGCCACGGCATCCGCCACGTCGCGCACCAGCGCAGGCGCATCGGCGCTTTGCAGCCAGCAGGGCGCTTCCCCTTCCGCACCTGCCAGCTCCGGCACGTGCTCACCTTCCGGCAGCAGACGCAAGGCCATCCGGGCGATGGCCCGTGTGTTGCGGTACTGGCGTTGCAAACGGCGCAGCCGCAGACCGGCGATGCCCATTTTCTCCCAGCCGCTGTCCTCCGGCTGGTACAGGCATTGCTGTTCATCCTGGGCCACGGTCAGCACCCCATGCGGCGGCAGCAAGGCCAGCAGGACGTGCGCCATCTCCGGGGAAAAATCCTGCCCCTCATCGACCAGGATGGCATCCCAGTGCCCTTTGAGCGGATGCTCCCCTTGCAGGCGCTCCTGTGCCTCCTGCACGATGATGTTGTAATACTCGCTCTCCTCGGCATGGGTCAGCGGTTCGCCCAGGATACGTTCACAAACACTGTAAAACGGCACCACCTCTACCCCGTCCGGGCCAAGGCTGGCGCCCTTGCGGGCCAGCAAGCGGCGGATGTAGCCCACCAGCGACAGATTGAAGCAGGTCACCAGCACACGGCGGATCTTTTTGTCCACCCGCGGCAGGTTCCAGGCCTGATGCGCCAGAATGAGCGTCTTGCCGCTGCCGGACGGCCCGATGATGAGCTGTTTCCCGGCGCCCATGCCGCGTGCCAGATTTTCCTGGTCGCGGTCCAGAGCGCGGATGGTCTCGTCCTGGGCCGAGGCATGCGTCCCGCCGCGTACGGGCAGTTCCAGCCGCACCACGGGGAAGATCCGGGCCCGCAGCCAGTCGATCTGGGAACCCGAGAGCTGGAAAGGGAACAGGGGCGGGAAATGCTCCGCGAGCCAGCACGCGAAACTGCGGCCCGAGGCATCCCGCCGCAGCGGGGACTCCTCGTGCAGTTCATCCCAGAAGATGATCCGGCCCTCCTCCATGACCTCGCCCAGACCGGCCGCCCGGAATTCCTCACGGCTGATGTGCGGCAACACCGCCCCGCCGGTGACGGGACAGGGCAGCAAAGGTTTGCCGTCCGCCATGCGGGGCGCGTGCTTGTTCAACAGGGTGAGCAGGCTGCCCACATATTCCCGCGCCTGGGCCAAAGGCTGCTTGCGCCGTTCCTCCCGGCCGTTGACCGACAGGAGCACGCTTTTGCCGTCCACTTCCAGCAGCTGGTCGATGAGCCAGTCCTTGACCTCCAGCACCACCAGGCCGCAATCGGGCGACAGCAGGATGAAGTCCGGCTCGCGCTCTTCGATATCCGGCGCGTACCAGCACAGGAATTTGCCGTCCGGCCGGGCCGTGCGTTGCAGAAAACTGTACGTTGCTTCTTCGCCGGTCGTCAGGAACGACGTCACATCAGCAGGAAACATGGTCGCCATGGCAGGGGCCCTCCCCCTACATGATATACATGACGAACCTTTTCCCGCAATCCTTGCAAGCGAGGATGATCCTGCCCTGCGCAGGACAGGTCCCGGATATGGGCAACAGACGGCGCAGCCATTCCGGCAAAAAAGACAGGCTTGCCCGGCTCAGCGTCGTGTGGCGGGAACCGCAATGCGGACAGGGAAACACAGGCCTGTTCCTATCCATGAGGACCTCCTTGTTTTGCCTGTTATCCCGCTTGTCCGCTCCATAAAATGGAAAAGAAAAGGATGCATTCCATCGGGCAGCTCTGACGGCTGCCCTTCTTCCGTTGACATTAGTTCGCCCACGAACTAAAAACGCCCGAATTCCTGCACGGAGGCCCCATGCCTGCCACTTCACCTGATGACATCATCGACCTGCTCTCCCGTATCCGGGAACGGGCCAACCAGCATATCTGCGACGAACTTGCCCGGCGCGGCATCACCGATCTGCTGCCCGCCCACGGGGCCGTGCTCCATGCCCTGTTCAAGGAATCCCCCCAGCCCATGAGCACGCTGGCCCGGCGCATAGGCCGCAAAAAAAACACGGTCACGGGCCTGGTGGATACCCTGCAGGAGCGCGGCTACTGCCGGCGCCGTCCCTCGCCGCAGGACGCACGGGTGCAGCTCGTGTCCCTGAGCGACAGGGGCGAGGCCCTGCGCCATGTCCAGACGGACATCTCCACGGCACTGCACCGCAGGCTCTGGCAGGATATCCCGCCCACGGATCAGGCCGTCTGCATGGCTGTGCTGGACAGCCTCCTGCGCAATCTGGCCCGCTGATCCTCTGTCCCCAACGCCCCGCCACTTTCAGCCATTCGCGGAATCCCATGCTCAAGACCGCTTCCCTTATCGGGCTCGTCCTCTATTTTGTCATCCTGTTGCTGGTCGTCCTCAAGGAAAAAAAGAACAGCGACGTGGAAGACTATTTCTTTGCCGGGCGCAGCCTGCCGTTCTGGGCCCTGTCCATCACCTTCATCGCCTCATGGTGGGGCGGGGGCTCGGCCCTGTCCACGGCGGATCTGGCCTTTGCCGACGGCATGGGGGCCTTCTGGTACTACGGCGTGCCCGTGCTGGTGGCCACCCTGCTCATGGGCCTGGGGGCACGGGCCATCCGCAGCGTGGGCTATCTGACCCAGGGGGCCATGATGGAGACCCGCTATTCCCGCCCCGTGGCACGGCTGCTGGCGCTGATGATCCTGTTTTTCATGCTGTTCTCCGCTGCCTCGCAGATGGTGGCCGTGGGGGACTTTTTCGGGACCTTCCTCGGCATGGGCTATGAGGGCGGCGTGCTGGCCGGGACGCTCATCGTGCTGGTCTATTCCATGTTCGGGGGCTTTCGCGGCGTGGTGCTCACGGACATCATCCAGTTCGTGCTGCTGCTCCTGTCCGCCCTGGCCGTCTTCGTGGTGGCCATGCAGGAATGCGGCGGCCTGGGCCCCATCGCCGAGGCGGCGGCCCGCAGCGGCAGGCCGGAATTCATGAGCCTGACCGCAGGCGCCCTCAAATACCTGATGTACGTCATCACCTTCGGCTGCTCGTGGATGATCCAGGCCAATGTCTGGCAACGCATCTCGGCCACACGCGACACGCGGGACGCCCGGCGCATGACGGTCATGAGCTTTTTCGTCTACATCCCGCTGTACCTGATCGTGGTCCTTACCGGCATGGCGGGCATCGTCCTGTTCGACACCCTGCCCAAGGGCGGCGTGGTCACCGCCCTGGTGGAAAGCTCCATGTCGCCCCTGCTGGCGGCGGTGGTCTTCGTGGGCATCTCGGCGGCCATCATGTCCACCATGGACTCCCTCATCAACACCGGCGCCATGACCCTGGTCATGGACCTGCTCCCCGGCAGCTACGACGAAAAGACCCGCTTGCGCCTGTCCCGGCTGGCCACGCTGGTCATCGTGGCCGTGGGCATCCTCATCTCCCTGCGCATCCGTTCCATCTTCGAGATCACCTGGATAGCCTCGGACATCATCACCACCGGCGTGTTCGTACCGCTTGTCCTGGCCTTTTTCTGGCGGCGCGGCACCAGCAGGGGCGCCCTGTGCTCCATGCTCTGCGGCCTGGCCTACTGCCTGTACAATCTGACCATCTTCCTGGGGATGCCCTTGCCCGCCTTCTGGGAGCAGCAGTCGGCCCTGCAGGTGATCCTGGGCGTCTGCCTCTCCCTGCTGGTCTTTACCGTGACCAGCCTGCTGGATGAGCCGGAATACCACAAGGCCGACGCCTTTCTGGCCCGGACCCGGCAACAGGCCTGCTGACGGCATGCCGTGCCGTGACGCGCCTGCCGGGACGCAGCCCGCAGCGGGAGCCACCGCGATATGTCCGGCACCCCACCGGCCACGGCACATGGAAGCAGACCGGAAGGATGCCCTGCAAAGCCGCATCCTTTGGCGGACGATACCTTGACGATAAAATGCCGGCACAGGGCGTACGGCCATGCCACGCCCTGACGCTTTGCTCATGCCTGCCGCAGCAGACTGGCTCCGTCAGACTTGCGGAGCCCCCTTGGCAAGGCCCCGCTTTGCTGGCACAATCTCTGACAGGCCGTTTTTCGTCTGCTATTCAGGATACTTTTACCTGACCCGCTCTCGGGCAGGAGGGCATTATGAAGACAGAATCGTCCGCCCCTTCCGAAGACAGCCTCCGCAGCAAGCGCCGTTCCTTCCTGGCCGGTCTGGTCGCCACGGGCCTGCTCTATGCCACGCCGGTCCTGCTCTGCGTCAATGAGGCCGAGGCCCACTCCCGCCCCTCGCACCGGCGCCGTAGCCGCTATACCCGCGGCAGCCATTATTCCCGGCGCAGCCGCTACTCCAGGCGCAGCCGCCGCAGCCGTCCCTCGCGCCGTCATTCCCGCCCCTCCCGCAACTATGATTACCGTGACCGTTATGACGACCGTTACGACGGTCGCTACGACGGCCGCTATAATGAAGGCTGGCACCGTGAGGCCGGGGATCGCCTGCGCGACACGTTTAATGACGCCCTGGGGGGCTTCCGGCCGGATCGCTACTAGGCATGGCGCACCAGGACGTCTTTTTTGCCGGTGTACCGGGAGCCGTGCGACTGCATGACTGCCAAGACCTGCTACCCGCACTGGATGCTTTTTTCCGGCTCTGGCCGCACGCCCCGCAACCAGCAGGGCTCCCGACCATCTCCGGGACGCTGCCATCCGGCCTGCACGAAACTGCGCCCCTGCTGGCCATCACTCCACAGGGGCGCGGCTATCGTCTGCGCTCTCCCTGGCTGCCCGCTCCCCGCTACGAGCCCTCCCGGGCCTGTCTGCTGTGCAGCCTGGCCATCGAGCTGGTGGCCGCCTGCTGTCATGCCTGCCCCCGCCTGATTTCCCTCCATGCCGCAGCCGTGTGCCTGCACGGGCGCACCCTGATCTTCTGCGGCGACAACCGCGCCGGGAAAAGCACGCTGGTCACCCGTCTCATGGCCGATGCAGCCCGGGGGCTCGGTGACGACCTGTTGGGTCTCCATCAGGGAAAAATCTTTTCCTTCGGCGTAGCTCCCCGCCTGCGCCTGCCCCTGCCCTCTTCCCCAGTTCTGAAACGCTTCATGAACGAACGTCCGGGCATACGTGATCGCTATTATGGCTACCTGACCCCCTCCCCGGACGATCTGGCGCCCTGGGGCGAACGCCACGGCCCGGATGCCGTGATCCTGCTGGAACGCACACCCGGCAGCCGGGCTGTTCTTCTGCCCGCCCCTGCCGCCACCGGCATGGACAACGTGCTGGCCCGTTTCCTGATCCCCGACGGCGGTGCACCGGAGGTCCTCAGGCTGGGCTCGCAACTGCTGGATACCCTGCCCTGCCGTATCCTCCGCTATGATGACCTGGATGAAGCCGCAGAGCTCCTCGCACAGCAGGCGTCCTTGCTGCCCCCGGCTGCGCTCCTGCCTGCGGATTTTCCTCCTGTGACGGATTCTTCTGCCTCTTGTGCTCGTCCCTCAGCCGGCCGGCCTCCCGCAGCCGAGCCCGTCGGCGACGCGGGGGACAGCAGGACACTGTGGCAGCAGCGCCCGGGCCTGAGTTGCCGGCAGGCAGGACAAAGCATCTTCCTCACGGACAGCCACGGTAACCACATCTTTCGTCTCGATGGCACCGGAGCCGTGGTCTGGCAGCTGCTTTCCGCTCCCCTTTCACGTGACGAGGCTCTTTCCCTGCTGGCCGAGACCTTCCCTGACGTCCCCAAAACACGCATCCGGCACGAGCTGAAACAACTTTTTCAGGCCCTTTTTAAAGCCCGCTTGATCGAAAAAGCCCATAAAAGCCCCTGAAGCAAGGAAAACGGGCTTTTTAGGCGTACCAATAATATATTGTTTTTATTTACTTTTTATTTTTTTGACGAAAAAAAATCGAAAAAATGCAAAAAAGTGCTTGCCAAAGGGGCCGGTTTTCCGTAAACACATCCTTGCTGCTGACGAATGCCTCACGAAAGCGAAAGCCGAACGGGGCAGCAGGGCACCGGAAGCAAAGCCGGACAAGCCCACGCCAGACTGAAAATCTTGCAAGCCAACATCGCTTGCAACTCAGAGTGGAGGGGTTCCCGAGTGGCCAAAGGGAACAGACTGTAAATCTGTCGTCGTAAGACTTCGGTGGTTCAAATCCACCCCCCTCCACCACTTCTGAATAAGAAGTGTGGCACATGCTAACAACTGCCTTGGCTGTAGGAGACAGGTAGACTGTCGGGAACTACGGTGCAGTACCGGGCAATGCCGAAACCCGGGGGCCAGTTCGCTGACCTGCAAAACAACGCGCATCGAGGATGCGGGAATAGCTCAACGGCTAGAGCATCAGCCTTCCAAGCTGAGGGTTGCGGGTTCGAATCCCGTTTCCCGCTCCATTCCTGCATTTTTCCCTTCCAGTCATCCTTTTTCCTGTCAAAGCACGTTCCCTGGGCAACAACACAGGGACTTATGCGGGCAGTGGCAAGAAACCGGGAGCAGGCGTTCGAAACCATGCTCAAGGTTGAAAGTACAGTAACCGCAACAAATTTTATCCTCAGGGAGACGTACAATGGGCAAGGAAAAATACGAACGCAAAAAGCCCCACGTTAACATTGGTACCATCGGCCACATCGACCATGGTAAGACCACTCTGACCGCCGCCATCACCAAGATCGCCGGTCTGAAGGGCGAAGGCAGCTTCGTTTCTTACGACGAGATCGACAAGGCTCCCGAAGAAAAGGAACGCGGCATCACCATCGCCACCGCCCACGTGGAATATGAAACCGACAAGCGTCACTACGCTCACGTGGACTGCCCCGGCCACGCCGACTACATCAAGAACATGATCACCGGCGCCGCCCAGATGGACGGCGGCATCCTGGTGGTGGCCGCCACCGACGGCCCCATGCCCCAGACCCGTGAGCACATCCTGCTCGCCCGTCAGGTGGGTGTGCCCCAGCTGGTCGTGTTCCTGAACAAGTGCGACCTGGTGGACGACGAAGAACTGCTGGAACTGGTGGAACTGGAAGTGCGCGAACTGCTGTCTTCCTACGACTTCCCCGGTGATGACGTGCCCGTCATCCGCGGCTCCGCCCTGAAGGCCCTGGAATGCGAAAGCGCCGACGCCCCTGAAGCCAAGTGCATCATCGACCTGCTGCAGGCCTGCGACGACTTCATCCCCGATCCCGAACGCGACATCGACAAGCCCTTCCTGATGCCCATCGAAGACGTGTTCTCCATCTCCGGCCGCGGTACCGTGGTGACCGGTCGTGTGGAACGCGGCGTCATCAAGGTCGGCGACGTGGTGGAAATCGTGGGTATCAAGCCCACCGCCCAGACCACCTGCACCGGCGTGGAAATGTTCCGCAAGCTGCTGGACCAGGGCGAAGCTGGTGACAACATCGGTGTGCTGCTGCGCGGCACCAAGCGTGACGAAGTGGAACGTGGCCAGGTGCTCGCTGCTCCCAAGTCCATCACGCCCCACAAGAAGTTCAAGGCTGAAGTGTACGTCCTGTCCAAGGAAGAAGGTGGCCGTCACACCCCGTTCTTCTCCGGCTATCGTCCTCAGTTCTACTTCCGTACCACCGACATCACCGGTGTGATCAACCTGCCCGAAGGTGTGGAAATGGTCATGCCTGGCGATAACAGCCAGTTCCTGGTGGAACTGATCGCCCCCATCGCCATGGAAGCCGGTCTGCGCTTCGCCATCCGTGAAGGTGGCCGTACCGTGGGCTCCGGCGTGGTGACCGAAATCATCGAGTAGTACCATGAGAGTGAATATCATCCTTGCCTGCACTGAGTGCAAGCGTCGCAACTACAGCACCCGGAAGAACAAGAAGAACACCACCGGGCGTCTGGAAATGAAAAAATATTGTCCCTGGGACAAGAAGCACACGCTTCACAGAGAAACCAGGTAACAATACTTCCGCAGGGGGGAGCACCCCTCCCCCCTGACGGTACGCAGGGCAGTAGCTCTAACGGCTAGAGCGGCGGTCTCCAAAACCGCAAGTTGGGGGTTCGAATCCCTCCTGCCCTGCCATTTTTTATCTTGTGGGAAGCACCATGGTAAAGAAATCCGCGCAAGCCGACTCCAAGACCGAACAGACCCCCAACCCCATCTCCCGCCTGGCGCAATATATCGAAGATTCTCGCGGCGAACTGCGTAAGGTTACGTGGCCTACGCTCAAGGAAACGCGCAAAGCGACGTTTGCGGTTCTGGGCTTTGTTGCCGTCATGGCGATCGTGCTTGGCCTCGTGGATCTGGGGCTTTCGGCCATCATCAAGAGCATCCTCTCCTAAAGGCACATATGAACACTCCCGTTATCGACGAGAACTCCGAACTGGGGAAGAAGTCTCGCTGGTACATCGTGCACACCTACTCCGGTTTCGAGCAGCGCGTGCAGAAGACCATTAAGGCGATGATGGATTCCGGCGAGGACAATGGCCTCATCCAGGAAGTGGTCGTGCCTACCGAAAAGGTCATCGAACCTTCCAAGAACGGCTCGCAGCCTCGCACCAGTACCCGCAAATTCTACCCCGGCTATGTGATGATCCGCATGATTATGACGGATCTTTCCTGCCATCTGGTGCAGTCCATCCCCAAGGTCACCGGTTTTGTGGGGGGTAAGAACCGCCCCACTCCCATGAGCGAAAGTGACGCCGCGCGCATCCTCTCGCTGATGGAAAGTCGCCAGGAGACCCCCCGGCCCAAGTTCAACTTCGAACGCGGCGACGACGTTCGGGTTATCGAGGGCCCCTTCGAGGGCTTCAATGGCGTCGTGGACGATGTCAACTACGAAAAGGGCAAGCTGCGCGTATCCGTTTCCATCTTCGGAAGACAAACCCCGGTGGAACTGGATTTCGTGCAGGTTTCCAAGGGCTAGCATCGGAGCAGCGCCGCAGGGCGCTGTTCCAGTCATAAGGATAGAACATCATGGCCAAAAAAGAAGTTGCCAAAATCAAACTGCAGATTCCGGCCGGCGCCGCCAACCCCTCCCCGCCGGTGGGTCCCGCCCTGGGTCAGCATGGCCTGAACATCATGGGCTTCTGCAAGGAATTCAATGCCCGCACCCAGGACCAGAAGGGCATGATCATCCCTGTGGTCATCACGGTCTACGCTGACCGCTCCTTCACCTTCATCACCAAGACTCCCCCGGCCGCGGTGCTGATCATGAAGGCCGCCAAGATCGAAAAGGGCTCCGGTGAACCCAACCGTAACAAGGTTGGCAGCCTGACCATGGCCCAGGTGGAAGAAATCGCCAAGCTGAAGCTGCCCGATCTCAACGCCGCCACCCTTGAGTCCGCTGTGAAGTCCATCGCCGGCACCGCCCGCAGCATGGGCATCGAAATCAAGTAGGGACCGGTTTACCGGATGACGGCAGCCTGGCTGCCCCTCGTTGATCAATTGTACTGCCAGACCTGGAGCAGTCCATGTGTGGCAGGAGATAAAACGAAAGGATAAAGACATGCCCAAGCATGGCAAAAATTTTCGCAAAGCTCTCGAAGGCGTGAACCTGCAGGAACGCCTGAGCGTTGAAGACGCTGTGAGCAAATCCCTGGGCGCTTCCTTCGCCAAGTTCGACGAAACCGTCGACGTGGCCATCCGCCTGGGTGTTGACCCCAAGTACTCCGACCAGATGGTGCGCGGCGCTGTGACCCTGCCTCACGGCCTGGGCAAGACCGTTCGCGTGGCCGTTTTCTGTAAGGGTGAAAAGCAGGCCGAAGCCACCGCCGCCGGCGCCGACTTCGTGGGTGCTGAAGACCTGGTGGCCAAGGTCAAGGAAGGCTGGCTGGACTTCGACGCCGCCGTCGCCACCCCTGACGTCATGGCTCTGGTGGGCCAGATCGGCCGTCTGCTCGGCCCCCGCGGCCTGATGCCCAACGCCAAGACCGGTTCCGTTACCTTCGACGTGACCAAGGCCGTCAACGAACTGAAGGCCGGTCGCGTGGACTTCAAGGTCGACAAGGCCGGTGTTCTGCACGCTCCTCTGGGCAAGGTTTCCTTCGGTCCCGAAAAGATCCTGGGCAACCTCAAGGCCCTGCTGGAAACCGTGAATCGTCTGAAGCCCTCCGGCGCCAAGGGCACCTACATGCTCTCCATGGCTGTGTCCACCACCATGGGCCCCGGCTTCAAGATCGATATGTCCCAGGTGAAAAAATTCCTGGAAGGCTAAGCCCATTTTTTAGTTGACATCGTGCGGGGATTGCAGTAATAGCAATCCCCGCATTTGAATTTACTGGCTAAGGCAAGGGAATTCGAGTCGAAGACGGCAGGCAGGCCGCAAGGCCTTTAATCCACCTGTCCAGACTTATCTTTGGCTCGGCATTCCACCCGGCAACCCCGAACGTGAGAGGTATCACGTGACCAGGTCTGAAAAAGCAGCCGTCATTGAAGCGATCAAAGCGAATGCCGATCGTGCTTCTTTTGCGGTGCTGACCGAGTTCAAGGGCATGACGGTGGAAGAGCTGACGAACCTCCGTGTGAACCTGCGCAAGGCTGGCGGCGAATTCTACGTCGTCAAGAACACGTTGGCCCGTATCGCTTTTACCGGTGGCACGCATGACGTTGTCAAGGACAAGTTCCACAACAACAGCGCCATTGCCCTTGGTTTCGATGACCCCGTGGCGGTGGCCAAGGCGTTGAGTGATTTTGCTAAGCAGAGCAAGCTGTTCCAGCTGCGCTGCGGCAGCCTGGAAGGCAAGGAAATGTCTGCCGAACAGGTTGAAGCCCTGGCCAAGCTGCCGTCCAAGGAACAGCTCCTTGGTCAGCTGCTCGGCACCATGAACGCCGTGCCCACCAATTTTGTTTCGCTGTTCGCCAACGTTCTCCGCGGCCTGCTCTATGCGCTTAAGGCCATCGAAGAAAAGAAGGGCGAAGCCGCCTAAGGCTTTCGCAGCAAGAAAAGCAATCAACCAAATTTTAGCCAAAGAGCTAGGAGTTTACCATGTCCGTGACCAAAGAACAGGTTGTTGAGTTCATCTCCAACATGACCGTCCTGGAACTGTCCGAATTCATCAAGGAACTGGAAGAAAAGTTCGGCGTGTCCGCTGCCGCTCCCGCCGCTGCCATGGTGATGGCCGCCCCCGCTGACGGTGGCGCCGCTGCCGCTGCCGAAGAAAAGACCGAATTCGACGTTATCCTGAAGGAAGCCGGCGCCAACAAGATCGGCGTCATCAAGGTCGTGCGCGCTCTGACCAGCCTGGGCCTGAAGGAAGCCAAGGAAAAGGTCGACGGCTGCCCCTCCACCCTGAAGGAAGGCGTGAGCAAGGAAGAAGCCGAAGAAGCCAAGAAGCAGCTGACCGAAGCCGGCGCTGTTGTCGAAGTGAAGTAAGTTCGGTTTTTCCGATCTTTTTGAAGGCGGGGTGCAAACCCCGCCTTTTTTATTGTCTGCCCACAGTCGGCCGGTATCTTGCGGGTTCCCTTTTGTGTCTTTTTGATGCAGCCTGCTTTTTTTTCATTGACGCTCCGTCTTTTTCCATACAAAAAAAGACGGAGTTTCTTTTTTTCGGCGTTGCCCCGGCGGCACAGGCATGGTAGATACTGCCCAGGCTGCTCACGGCAGCCGTCCCGCCCTCGCCCCTCTCCCTTCCGGGGCGCTTCCGGGCTGCGGAAAAAGTGCTTGCAAAAACCATGCTTTTGCGGTATGTCTCTTCGTTCCAAAACTGTTGTGGGAGAAGTATCTGGTTTTTCTGGTAGATAACGCCCGACGCGCATAGCCTTTTCTTTCAAGACAAGCGGCCTCACCCCTGCCGGCAACGCGGGGAAGTGTCGTTTGTCCTTTTTGCGTGTTGTGAAAACCGGATCCCACTGAGAGATATAGATTGTACGCTTCGGATCGCGGCATGACTGGCGTTTTGGCAGTCTGTCCACAGCGGTCTGCACGGGCAGAATGCCGACCGGACGTTCCGGTGCAACGCCGGCAGCCGAAGCGCAACCGCTACCTACCTTGAGGTATCGCATGGGCCAGCTTACCAAACAGTTCGGCAAAATCAACGTTACTCTCCCCATTCCGCACCTCCTCAATCTTCAGATCGACTCCTACAGCAAGTTCCTGCAGGAAGGCGTTGCCGAAGCCGATCGAAATAAGGAGGAAGGTCTGGAAGGCGTGTTCCACACCGTCTTCCCCATCGAAGATTTCAACAAGACCGCCAGCCTGGAATTCGTCAGCTACGAAATCCGCGAGCCCAAGTACGACCAGGCCGAGTGCATCTCCAAGGGCCTGACCTACGAAGCCCCGGTGCACATCAAGGTGCGCCTGGTGGTCTATGACACCGATGAAGCCACGGGCAACCGCACCATCCGCGACATCAAGGAACAGGGCATCTACTTTGGCACCCTGCCCCTGATGACGGAAAAAGGCACGTTCATCATCAACGGCACCGAGCGCGTCATCGTCAACCAGCTGCAGCGTTCTCCCGGCATCATCTTTGAACACGACGGCGGCAAGACCCACACCAGCCGCAAGGTGCTCTACTCCTGCCGAGTCATCCCCATGCGTGGCTCCTGGCTGGACTTCGACTTCGACCACAAGGACATCCTGTATGTCCGCATCGACCGTCGCCGCAAGATGCCCGCCACCATCCTGTTCAAGGCCATGGGCATGAGCAAGATGGACATCCTGGAGTACTTCTACACCCGCGAGCACTACCTGCTGAAGCCGCACAACACCCTGATGTGGGAAGTGGAAAAGTCCCTGTACCGCAAGGACAACGCCTACTCCGACATCGCCACCGAGGACGGCACCGTGCTCATCAAGGCCGGCAAGCCCATCACCAAGCGTGGCTGGCGTCAGGTCTGTGAAGCGGGCATCAAGGCCATCGAAGTGCGTCCCGACACCCTGGACGGCATGTTCCTGGCCGAAGACGTCATCGCTCCCGGCAGTGGCGAAGTGCTGGCCGAAGCCGCCGACGAGATCACTCCCGGCCTGCTGGAGCGCATGCGCGAAGCCGGCATCGAGCGTATCGCCGTGCTGCACACCAAGGGCACCGACACCTCTTCCTCCATCCGCGACACCCTGATGCAGGACCGCATCCCCGATCAGGAAAAGGCTCAGGAAGAGATCTACCGTCGTCTGCGTCCTTCCAGCCCGCCGACCGCCGAGATCGCCGCCAGCTTCTTCGACAACCTGTTCCGCAGCCCGGATTACTATGACCTGTCGCCGGTGGGCCGTTACAAGCTCAACCAGCGCCTGGGCCTGCCCGACACCGAAGATTCCCGTACCCTGACCGACAACGACATCCTCACCGCCATCAAGGTGCTGGTGCAGTTGAAGGACAGCCACGGTCCGGCCGACGATATCGACCATCTGGGCAATCGCCGCGTGCGCCTGGTGGGCGAACTGGTGGAGAACCAGTACCGCATCGGTCTGGTGCGCATGGAGCGCGCCATCAAGGAACGCATGAGCATCCAGGAAATCTCCACGCTCATGCCCCACGACCTGATCAATCCCAAGCCTGTGGCTGCGGTGCTCAAGGAGTTCTTCGGTACTTCCCAGCTGTCGCAGTTCATGGACCAGACCAACTCCCTGTCCGAAGTGACCCACAAGCGCCGTCTGTCGGCCCTGGGCCCCGGCGGTCTGACCCGTGAGCGTGCCGGCTTCGAAGTGCGCGACGTGCACACCTCCCACTATGGCCGCATCTGCCCCATCGAAACGCCCGAAGGTCCCAACATCGGTCTGATCGTGTCGCTGACCACCTTCGCCAAGGTCAACGACTTCGGTTTCATCGAGACCCCGTACCGCGTGGTGCGCAATGGCCGCATGACTGACGAGATCGTGCATCTGGACGCTTCCCGCGAAGGCGACCAGGTGGTGGCCCAGGCCAACGCCCGCGTGGACGCCGACGGCAACTTCCTGGACGAGTTCGTGACCGTGCGCGTCAAGGGCGAAGTGGAAATGCGCTCCCGTGACGAGGTGACCCTCATGGACATCTCGCCCAGCCAGATGGTCTCCATCTCGGCCGCGCTCATCCCCTTCCTGGAACACGACGACGCCAACCGCGCCCTCATGGGTTCCAACATGCAGCGCCAGGCCGTGCCGCTGCTGCGCAGCGAAAAGCCCCTGGTGGGCACCGGCATGGAAATCGACGTGGCCCGCGACTCCGGCGCCTGCATCGTGGCCCAGGCCGACGGCAAGGTGGAATACGCCGACGCCGACCGCATCGTGGTCTCCTACGAAGGCGACCTGTACAAGAAACAGGGCGGCGTGCGCGCCTATGACCTGCTGAAGTTCCACAAGTCCAACCAGAACTCCTGCTTTGGTCAGAAGCCCACCTGCTACCCCGGTCAGGTGTTCAAGAAGGGCGAGATCCTCGCTGACGGTCCCGGCATCGACGAAGGCCAGCTGGCTCTGGGCAAGAACCTGGTGGTGGCCTTCATGCCTTGGTGCGGTTACAACTACGAAGACTCCATCCTCATTTCCGAACGTACCGTGAAAGAGGACATCTTCACCTCCATCCACATCGAAGAATTCGAAGTGGTGGCCCGCGACACCAAGCTCGGACCCGAAGAGATCACCCGCGACATCCCCAACGTCAGCGAAGACATGCTGCGCAACCTGGACGACAGCGGCATCATCCGCATCGGCGCGGCCGTGAAGCCTGACGACATCCTGGTCGGCAAGATCACCCCCAAGGGCGAGACCCAGCTGACCCCGGAAGAAAAGCTGTTGCGCGCCATCTTCGGCGAGAAGGCCCGCGACGTGAAGAACACCTCCCTCAAGGTGCCCCCGGGAGTGGAAGGTACGGTCATCGACGTCAAGGTGTTCAACCGTCGTTCCGGTGAAAAG
Organism: Desulfovibrio sp. SGI.102; assembly: GCF_050314315.1. Lineage (NCBI taxonomy): Bacteria > Pseudomonadati > Thermodesulfobacteriota > Desulfovibrionia > Desulfovibrionales > Desulfovibrionaceae > Desulfovibrio > Desulfovibrio sp. SGI.102. Next base: position 61,390 of record NZ_JBNPNC010000001.1, read on the forward strand.
GACGACCGCACCCTGGCCATCGAGGCCCACGACACCGCCGTGCTGGATCAGAAGGAATCCGATCACATGCGCGCTCTGGGCAACCGCACCCGCGAAGTGCTGGCCCCCCATGTGCTGGGCAAGCTGACCGCCGTCAGCGTCCCCGGCAACAAGAAGGGCGAAGTGCTGGTGGAAGCCGGTGTCGCCCTGACCCGCGAGCAGCTGGACGCCATCCCGGTGAAGAAGCTGCAGGGCCTGTTCGAGAGCAAGGAAGTCAACGACATCGTGGCCGACCAGCTCAAGGACTACGACCATCAGGTGGATTACCTGCACGCCATCTATGACTCCAAGCGCGAGAAGGTCACCGAAGGGGACGATCTGCCTCCCGGCGTCATCAAGATGGTCAAGGTCCACATCGCCATCAAGCGTAAGCTCTCGGTGGGCGACAAGATGGCCGGCCGTCACGGTAACAAGGGTGTGGTCTCCTGCATCCTGCCCGAAGAAGACATGCCCTTCTTCGCCGACGGTCGCCCCGTGGACATCGTGCTCAACCCCCTGGGCGTGCCTTCGCGAATGAACATCGGCCAGATCATGGAAACCCACCTGGGCTGGGGCGCCAAGGAACTTGGCCGCCAGCTGGCCGAACTGCTGGATTCCGGCGCGGCCCTGCAGGTGGTGCGTGACGAGGTCAAGGACGTCTTCGATTCTCCGGCCATCAGCGAGCTGGTGGACAAGATGGATGACGAAGAGTTCATCGCCTCGGTCAAGAAGCTGCGCAACGGCATCGTGACCAAGACCCCGGTCTTCGACGGCGCCACCGAAGAAGAGATCTGGGGCTGGATGGAAAAGGCCGGCAAGGACAGCGACGGCAAGACCATCCTGTACGACGGCCGTACCGGCGTGCCCTTCAAGAACCGCGTGACCACCGGTGTCATGTACATCCTGAAGCTGCACCACCTGGTCGACGAAAAGATCCACGCCCGCTCCACCGGCCCCTACAGCCTGGTCACCCAGCAGCCGCTGGGCGGTAAGGCGCAGTTCGGTGGCCAGCGTCTGGGTGAAATGGAAGTCTGGGCTCTGGAAGCCTACGGCGCCGCCTATCTCCTGCAGGAATTCCTCACCGTCAAGTCCGACGACGTGACCGGACGCGTGAAGATGTACGAGAAGATCGTCAAGGGCGACAACTTCCTGGAAGCCGGTCTGCCCGAATCCTTCAACGTTCTGGTCAAGGAACTCATGAGCCTGGGCCTCGACGTGACCCTGCATCAGGAAGACGGCAAGAAAAAGCCCAAGCGTATCGGCTTCATGCGCGACCAGGAACCCGAGGAATAATTCATGGATGCGCCGGGCATCACGCCACCGCGCGGTGCCCGGCAGCGCCATTCCCCGGGACGGAGCGTCAACCATACGCCACAACGACTGTAACGAGCTTTTGACAAGCAAGGTAGATATATGAGCCTGGACGATCTCTTCACTGCACGCGGCACGTCGGCCAATGTGACCAACATCCGCAACCTGAAAGCCATCCAGATTTCCATCGCCTCGCCCGAAGCCATCCGCGAATGGTCCTACGGTGAGGTCAAGAAACCGGAAACCATCAACTACCGTACCTTCAAGCCGGAGCGCGACGGCCTGTTCTGCGCCAAGATCTTCGGCCCCGTGAAGGACTACGAGTGCAACTGCGGCAAGTACAAGCGCATGAAGCACCGCGGCATCGTCTGCGAAAAGTGCGGCGTTGAAGTCATTGCCTCCAAGGTGCGTCGCGAGCGCATGGGCCACATCGAACTGGCCGCGCCCGTGGCCCACATCTGGTTCCTCAAGACCCTGCCCTCCAAGATCGGCACCCTGCTCGACATGACCATGGCCGATCTGGAAAAGGTCCTGTACTTTGATTCCTACATCGTGCTCGATCCCGGCCAGACCAATCTGCAGCGCCGCCAGGTCATCTCTGAAGACCAGTACCTGCAGATCCTGGACCACTACGGCACCGAAGACGCCCTGACCGTGGGCATGGGCGCCGAAGCCGTGCGCTCCCTTCTGGAAGAGCTGGATCTGGAAAAGCTGCGCACCGAACTGCGCGAAGAAAGCGAGACCACCAAGAGCCAGACCAAAAAGAAGAAGCTCACCAAGCGCCTGAAGATCGTCGAGGCCTTCCTGGAGTCCAACAACAAGCCCGAATGGATGATCATGGAAGTCATTCCCGTCATCCCGCCGGAGCTGCGTCCCCTGGTGCCCCTGGACGGCGGCCGTTTCGCCACCTCCGACCTCAACGACCTGTACCGCCGCGTCATCAACCGCAACAACCGTCTGAAGCGCCTCATCGAACTGGGCGCTCCCGACATCATCATCCGCAACGAAAAGCGCATGCTGCAGGAAGCCGTGGACGCCCTGTTCGACAACGGCCGCCGCGGTCGCGCCATCGCCGGTACCAACGGTCGTCCGCTCAAGTCCCTGTCCGACATGATCAAGGGCAAGCAGGGCCGCTTCCGTCAGAACCTGCTGGGCAAGCGCGTGGACTACTCCGGTCGTTCCGTTATTACCGTGGGTCCTTACCTCAAGCTGCACCAGTGCGGCCTGCCCAAGAAGATGGCCCTGGAGCTGTTCAAGCCCTTCATCTACTCGGAGCTGGAAAAGCGCGGTTATGCCTCCACCATCAAGAGCGCCAAGAAGATGGTGGAGCGTGAAGAGCTGGTGGTCTGGGACATCCTCTCGGAAGTGGTGCGCGAATACCCCATCATGCTCAACCGTGCCCCTACCCTGCACCGTCTGGGTATCCAGGCCTTTGAGCCCCTGCTGGTGGAAGGCAAGGCCATCCGTCTGCATCCCCTGGTCTGCTCGGCCTACAACGCCGACTTCGACGGTGACCAGATGGCCGTGCACATCCCGCTTTCCGTGGAAGCGCAGATCGAATGCCGCGTGCTCATGATGAGCACCAACAACATCCTCTCGCCCGCCAACGGCGGTCCCGTCATCGTGCCTTCCCAGGACATCGTTCTGGGTCTGTACTACATGACCTCCGAGCGCAGCTTCGAGAAGGGCGAAGGCATGACCTTCTGCGGTCCCTGGGAAGTGGAAGCCGCCTATGATGCCGATGCCGTGTCCCTGCACGCCCGCATCAACGTGCGCATGCCCGACGGCAAGACCCACCGCACCACGCCCGGCCGCGTGCTGGTGAGCAACATCCTGCCCAAGGAAATGTCCTTCGAGAACGTCAACCTGGTGCTGACCAAGAAGATGATCGCCAAGCTGGTGGAAAACTGCTACCGCCAGTGCGGCATCAAGGCCACGGTCATCCTCTGCGACAATCTGAAGAACATGGGTTATGAGTTCGCTACCCGCGCCGGTGTCAGTATCGGTGTGAAGGACCTCATCATCCCGGCCCGCAAGAAGGACATCCTGGCCGCTTCCCAGGCCGAGGTGGACGGCATCGAACGCCAGTACCGCGACGGTATCATCACCCGTACCGAAAAGTACAACAAGGTCGTCGATGTGTGGACCAAGGCCACCCAGGACGTCTCCACGGAAATGATCAAGGAGATCTCTTACGATATCCTGAAGGATCCCAAGACCGGCCGTGAAGAGAAGAACCAGAGCTTCAACTCCATCTTCATGATGTCCACCTCCGGTGCCCGAGGCAACCAGGACCAGATGCGTCAGCTGGCCGGTATGCGCGGTCTGATGGCCAAGCCTTCCGGTGAAATCATCGAAACGCCCATCACCTCGTCCTTCCGCGAAGGTCTGTCGGTGCTGCAGTACTTCACCTCCACCCACGGTGCCCGTAAGGGTCTGGCCGACACCGCCCTGAAGACGGCCAACTCCGGTTACCTGACCCGTCGTCTGGTGGACGTGGTGCAGGACGTGATCGTCTCCGAACACGACTGCGGCACGGTGGACGGCATCGAGCTGACCCACCTGCGCGAAGGCGGCGACATCAAGACCCCGGTGTGGGAACGTGCCATGGGCCGTGTGCTGCTCTACCCCGTCTACGATCCCGAAGACGCGGAAAAGGTGCTGCTGCCCGAGAACACCCTCATCGACGAAGCCGAGGCCGCTGTGCTGCGTGAACACGGCGTGAGCTCCATCACGGTGCGTTCGCCCCTCACCTGCCAGGCCGGGCGCGGCATCTGCGCCCTGTGCTACGGCCGCGATCTGGCCCGCGGGCACCTGGTCAACACCGGCGAGACCGTGGGCATCATCGCCGCCCAGTCCATCGGTGAACCCGGCACCCAGCTGACCATGCGTACCTTCCACATCGGTGGTACCGCATCCAGCACCATTGAAAAGAACAAGTTCGAAGCCCAGAACACCGGTCGCGTCATCCTCAACCGCGTGCGCGCCGTTACCAACCGTGACGGCATCCAGCTGGTGCTGGGCAAGAGCGGCCAGCTGACCATCGTGGATCCGCAGGGCCGCGAACGTGAAAAGTACATCCTGCCCAACGGCGCCCGCCTGCATGTGACCGACGGTCAGGAAGTGACCAAGGGCACCGTGCTGGCCGAGTGGGACCCCTTCAACGAACCCTTCGTGTCCGAAGAAGAGGGTATCATCCGCTTCACCGACATCGTGGACGGCAAGACCGTGCAGGAAAAGGTGGACGACGTGACGCGTCAGGCCTCCCTGACCATCATGGAATACCGTACCACCAACTACCGTCCGTCCATCTCGGTCTGCGATGAGAACGGCAACGTCAAGCAGCGTCCGCACAGCGTGGCGTCCGCCGTGTACAGCCTGCCCGTGGGCTCCATCATCATGGTCAAGGACGGCGAGGCCATCCAGGCCGGTGACATCATCGCCCGTAAGCCCCGCGAAACTTCCAAGACCAAGGACATCGTGGGTGGTCTTCCCCGCGTGGCCGAGCTCTTCGAAGTCCGCAAGCCCAAGGACATGGCCGTGGTCTCCGAGATCTCCGGTACCGTGTCCTACGCCGGCGAATCCAAGGGCAAGCGCAAGCTGGTGGTGACCCCCGAGATCGGTGATTCCAAGGAATACCTGGTGCCCAAGGGCAAGCACATCACCGTGGCCGACGGCGACTTCGTGGAAGCCGGCGATCCGCTGACCGAAGGTTCGCCCGAACTGCACGACATCCTGCGCACCCGCGGTGAAAAGTACCTGGCCCGCTACCTCGTGGACGAGATCCAGGAAGTGTACCGCTTCCAGGGCGTAGGCATCGACGACAAGCACATCGAAGTCATCGTGCGCCAGATGCTCAAGAAGGTCACCGTGCTGGATTCCGGTGGCACCAGCTTCCTGGTGGGCGAACAGGTGGACAAGGCCGAGTTCAAGGCCGAGAACCACAAGGCCATCGCCGAAGGCCGTCAGCCCGCCACCGCCGAACCGCTGGTGCTGGGCATCACCCAGGCTTCGCTGACCACCTCGTCCTTCATCTCGGCGGCTTCCTTCCAGGAAACCACCAAGGTACTCACCGAGGCCTCCCTCAAGGGCAAGATGGACTACCTGCGCGGCCTCAAGGAAAACGTCATCGTGGGCCGTCTCATCCCGGCCGGTACGGGCTATCGCGAGTATGTCCACGGCGACATCACCGTGCCCGACCAGAAGGAACGTCCGGACAAGTTCCTGGAAGATCTGGAAGAGAACCCCGTGCTGGTGGATCTGGGCCAGTAGGCCCTTTCCTCTGCTGAACATCAGGGCGACCGTCATATGGCGGTCGCCCTTTTTTTATGTATGGCTGATCGGCCGAAGGACCGTATGCAGCACGCCCTGCCCTCTCGCCATCGCCGGCCCTGCCTCTCTTGCCGGCCGCTGTCCCGGCGCCTTCCTCCCTGCGGCTGGGACCGGGTGGTGTCGTCCCCAGTGCAACAAAATGTAGAGAAGCCCTTCCCATCTTTCTTTTTGTGACTAATTCCTGATAAGAGAGAAAAATTTCCCGGCCATGGCCGGGAAGACCTGCTGGCTAAGACGCATCCCCCTCCGCCGGAGCCGACGTGTTGTGAAAAGGAGGTCAAAAAATTTTTCATACGCGCAAAGCATGGCTTCATTCATATTAAAACATTAAAATAATTACATAAATAAGAAAACATAGTCAGGTCGGAGTATTTTGGGAATCTGCGTGCCATCTTTGCATTTCTTGCATTTTACGGTAGAAGGCAGGAATTGTTCCGCGCCTGAGACCAGGCGGCGACAGGTCGTGCCCCGGCATGATCCGAGCCGCAGGATCCCGGCGCATTGTTCTGGAGAGGTTGGTTCCTGGTGCGCTGCACCTCTTGCTCATGACCGGATCTGGCTCGGTCATGCGCAGAAACCACGATGCCGCAGGCATCTCGACTCATGGGAGAAAACGCATGACAACTCTGTTCTACATCCTGGCCTACCTTGCAGTAATCGGCTTTGTGGCGACTGCCGCCATCAAGGTGAAAGGCTATCTGGCTGCCAGCCCCCTGCACGTCCGCTGGGAGCTCTACCCCGTGCCGCATGAAGGCCCCAAAGTCTCCTACGGCGGCAGCTTCATGGAAGAGACCGACTGGTGGACCAAGCCCCGCCACGTCGACCACCTGGGCGATATCAAGGCCCTGCTGGAAGAAGTGCTCTTCCTGCACGCCACCTTCACCCACAACCTCAAGCTGTGGTTCCGCACCTATCCCTTCCACTTTGGTCTGTACATGCTGATGGGCGGCACCATCATCCTGGTCGTGGCCGCCTTCCTGCGCCTGTTCGGCATGAACCCCGACGGCGGCTTCCTGACCTTCGTGCACAACGTCATCAATGCCATCAGCCTGCTGGGCATGTTCGGCATCATCGGCGGCGGCATCGGCCTGATCTGCCGTCGTCTGCACGACGAAGGCCTGCGCAAGTACTCCACCCCCGAACACTTCTTCAACCTGGGCGTGTTCATCGTCTTCGCCCTGGTGGGTCTGGTGGCCTGGGCCTTCAACCCCTCCTTTGCCCGCATGTCCGGTGACTTCATCTACAACCTGCTCACCTTCAACTTTGCCGACATCAACAGCACCACTTTCGTGATCCACATGCTGTTCGGCTTCTTCGTGCTGATCTGGATCCCCATGACCCACATGGGCCACCTGCTCTTCAAGTACTTCACCTACCATGACATCCGCTGGGGCGACACCCCCACCGATTTCAGCCAGAAGAACAACGAGAAGATGAAGCAGGCCCTGCAGTTCAAGGTGAGCTGGGCTGCCGACCACATCAACGGTCAGGGCACCAAGACCTGGCTCGACATCGCTACCGAATCCCCCAAGAAGGACTAGGGAGTATATCATGAAAGATACGCTGCGTTTGACTGATATTTCCACGGCCGAAGGCCAGATGGTCAGCATCGACCTCAAGGACATCCCCGATGTGGAAGGCCTTGACCTCGTCAAGATGCCCTGGCGCCCCGTTACCGACGAGCAGAAGGCCAAAGTGGCCTGCATCCTGGACGAAGTCTGCGTGCTGAACATCCCCAAGCCCCAGACCCCCCAGGAAGAAGAAGAGCTGGTCAACCGTTTCCTGGACGGTATGCGCAAGCTGTTCAGCAAGGAGAACAACTGGACCTTCCTGCCCATGCTGGAAACCAGCATGGACTACTGCGCCCAGTGCAACTCCTGTTCCGATGCCTGTCATCTGTACGAGATGTCCGGCAAGAACGAGATGTACCGCCCCAACTACCGCTCTGAAATCTTCCGCCGCATCTACAAGCAGTATGTGAAGAAAGAGCCCCTGGCCAAATGGCGTTACGGCGACATGGGCCTGAACTGGAAGACCGTTGCCCGCCTGGGCGAACTGGCCTACCGCTGCAACCTCTGCCGTCGCTGCGCCCAGACCTGCCCCATCGGTGTGGATAACGGCCTGATCGCCCGCGAAATCCGCAAGCTGTTCAGCCAGGAACTGGGCTTCTCGCCCCGCGAACTGCACGAAAAGGGCACCATCAACCAGATGAAGGTGGGCTCCTCCACCGGTATGACCCCCGACGTGGTGAAAGAAAACGTGGAGTTCATCGACGAGGACTACACCGAAATCACCGGCGTGGGCATCCACACCCCCTTCGACGTGAAGGGCGCCGACATCCTGCTGATCCACAACGCCGGCGAAGTCATGGCCTGGCCCGAAAACATCGCCAGCTTCTCCCTGATCTTCCAGGAAGCCGGCCTTTCCTGGACCCTGTCCAGCAAGGCCGTGGCCTATGACGGCGTGAACTACGGCGTGTTCTATGACGACGCCCAGACCGCCCGTATCGCCCTGCAGCACATGCAGGCCGCCAAGGAACTGGGTGCCAAGAAGATCGTCATCGGCGAATGCGGCCACGCCCACAAGGCCATGACCGTTATCGCCGACCGCGTCATCCCCTACGAATACCAGGTGCCCCGCGAATCCTGCTATGTAACCCTGCGTGACATCATCATGTCCGGTCGTCTGAAGCTGGATCCCTCGCGCAACAACTTCCCCGTCACCCTGCACGACCCCTGCAACGTGGTCCGTCTGATGGGTGTGGTGCAGCCCCAGCGCGACATCCTGCACAAGATCGCCCCGCAGTTCCGCGAAATGCCCTGCCACGGCGTGGACAACTACTGCTGCGGCGGTGGTTCCGGCTTCGCCATCATGACCCGTCAGAACATCGACGAATGGCGCGGCAACATCTCCGGCCGTAAAAAGATGTGGCAGATCGCCCAGGCCTTCAAGGACTGCCTTGGCCCCGAAACCAAGAAGTACATCTGCGCTCCCTGCTCCAACTGCAAGGGCCAGATCCGCGAAATGCTGGAACACAGCGATCTGTACACCAAGAACAGCTTCGCCTACGGCGGTCTGGTGGAACTGATCGTCAACGCCATGGTCAACGTCAATCCCGGCTTCATCAAGTGGGAAGGCGACGAAGAGTAATCTTCGACCATGTGTCATCTTTGGGGGGAGCAGCGATGCTCCCCCTTTTTTATACCTGCAGAAAAGCGGGAGAACTGCGACGCATCCGTCTGCACCCGTGTTTTCCTGCGGGCGAGGGAAAGGCCCCCTTTGGTGGACAAAAGCTGCGTCCTCCCCTCGCCCCCTCCTCGCCAAAAAACTTTTTTCCGGGCCTGTCCTGTGTCCGGCGATCGCCCTGTGACATCAGGAAAAACGTCCGGATGCTTACAAAAAAGATCCGTTTCATCCATCTGGCTGCGTCGTATACCAGACGGGCTCTGAAGGACTGCGAGACGTTATCGGGGACGTTTGCCTGATGCCTGTCCCTGGGCCATCCTCCAAATCATCCGCCATTTCGTTTCGCGTCGTGACGCTCACCAGGCTGACCCCAAAAATAAAAAAGGCCGCGGGAACTCTCCCGCAGCCTTGGTATCTGGTGATGGCCTCAGGCCATCTCAGGCTCATTCACGCCCGTAACGGTCGTCAAAACGCTCGATATCGTCTTCGCCCAGGTAATCACCGGTCTGGACTTCCACGATCTCCAGCGGCTGTGCCGAAGCGTTGCTCAGCCGATGCATGGTCTTCTGGGGGATGTAGACCGACTGGTCCACATGCAGGTGCATCTCTTCGTCCCCCACGCGCACCAGACCTTCCCCGGCGATGACGACCCAGTGCTCGGCCCGGTGCCGGTGACGCTGCAGGGAAAGCGCTGCTCCGGGATTGACCTGGATCCGCTTGACCTGGAATCGCTCGCCCAGGGTCAGGGTCTCATACCAGCCCCAGGGACGATACACACGCAGATGCATCTCCTGCTCGTGCCGGTCCTGGGCGGCAAGACGGGCCACCAGGGTCTTGACCTCCTGGCTGCGGGCCCTGTCGGCCACCAGGACGGCGTCGCCGGTCTCCACCACCACAAGATCCTTCACGCCCAGCGTCGTCACCAGGCGGCTCCCGGCATGGATGTAGCATCCCCGGCTGTCCTGGGCCATCACATCGCCCACGCAGGCATTGCCTTCCGCATCCTGCGTGCTGTTTTCGTAGATGGCTTCCCAGGATCCCAGATCGCTCCAGCGGCACGGCAGCGGCACCATGGCCACATGCGCGCTTTTCTCCATCAGGGCATAGTCCACCGAATCAGAGGGGCAGTGGGCAAAAGATTCCCGATGCAGGCGGATGAAGTCATAATCGGCCCGGCGCAGGGCCCAGGCCTTGCGCACCGCGGCCATGATGGCCGGAGCCTGCGCTTCCAGCTCGGCCAGATACTGGGAGGCGCGAAACACGAACATGCCGCTGTTCCAGAAATAGCCGCCCTGCGCCAGCATGGCCTCGGCAGCCTCCTGCGCGGGCTTTTCCACAAAACGGCGAACCGCGAAACCGGAAGCCAGGGCATCGCCCTTTTCGATGTAGCCGTAACCGGTCTCGGGGCGGTCCGGCGTGACCCCGAAGGTGACCAAGGCCCCTTCGCGGGCACACTCTGCAGCCTGTGTGACGGCAGCGGCAAAAGCCGGCAGATCCTCCAGCACATGGTCCGAAGGCAGGACCAGCAGGACAGGATCACCGTCTTCCACGTCACAGGCGACCGTCACGGCCAGCGCGGCAGCGGCGATGGCCGGTGCCGTATTGCGCGGTTCCGGTTCCAGCAGGATCCGGCCGTTCAGTCCCTGACGCTGCAGGGCTGCGGCGGCAAGAAAGCGCTGCTCTTCATTGCAGATGACCACGGGCGCGGCCAGTCCGGGCACGGCCGCAAGACGCTGCAGCGTGTCCTCGAACAGCGTATGGCCGCCCAGGTCCATGAATTGCTTGGGATACTTGCGACGGGACAGGGGCCACAGGCGTGTACCGGCGCCCCCGCACAAGATGACGGGACAGATCTTCATGTCGTTTGCTCGGTATATTTGGTAGCGTGGAGAAAAAAGCATCGCGGCAGAGAAAACGGCCGGAGGACTTTCCTCCGGCCGTATGGCGACGCTTACAGATAGTCGGGATTGGCAGCGGCCTTGCCGTTGGCCAGCATGATGCGCACATAATGCAGGCCGTGCTCGTCCACCGGGATGATGGGGAACTGCTTGCCGCAGCCGTCGCAGCGCACATTGCGCGGCTCCACCGGGTTGACCAGCGGTACATGGCGCAGGCAGTGGGGGCAGCGGTAGAAGAACAGCAGCTCCATGCCGTCAGGAGCCACAGGCTCCAAAGGTTTCTGGCTACCGGACATGGGCTTCCTCCACCAGCGGCGTCCCGGTCATGGCCTCGGGCTGGGCGATGCCCCACATGCGCAGCAGAGTCGGGGCCACATCGGCCAGCTTGCCGTCATGCAGGCGCCATTCCTTGCCGGAGGCATCCAGCAGGATGCAGGGCACGGGATTGGTGGTATGGGCGGTCTGGGGCTTGCCCTCTCCGTCCTTCATGACTTCGCAGTTGCCGTGGTCGGCGATGAGCAGCATACGGCCCTTGCGGGCCTCCACGGCAGCCACCATGCGGCCCACGCATTCATCCACCACCGTGCAGGCTTCCACGGCGGCGGAGAGCACGCCCGTATGGCCCACCATATCGCCGTTGGCCAGGTTGCAGACCACCAGGTCGTACTGGCCGCTCTGCCAGGCTTCCACGAACTTGTCCGTGACCTCGCGGGCGCTCATGGCCGGTTTCTGGTCATAAGTCTGCACCTCGCGCGGCGAAGGCACGAGGATGCGGTCTTCCAGCGGCAGGGGCTCTTCCACACCGCCGTTGAAGAAATAGGTGACGTGCGCGTATTTTTCCGTTTCGGCCAGACGCAACTGGTGCATGCCCTGCTGCGAAACGACTTCGCCAAGGCCCATGGTCACGGATTCCTTGGGGAAGGCCACCGGCAGGGGGAAGTGGGCGTCGTAGGCCGTCATGGAAGCCACGGCAGCCAGCTGCGGCACCCTGCCCCGCTCGAAACCGGTGAAGTCCGCGTCCACGAAGGCCTGGGAAAGCTCGCGCATGCGGTCGGCGCGGAAATTGTAGAAGAACAGGCCGTCGCCGTCCTGCAGGGTGGAGGCATCCTCGCCTTCCAGCAGCACGGGCTTGATGAATTCGTCGCTGACGCCCTCGGCATAGGAATCTTCCACAGCCTGCACGGCATCCGTGGCCTTGCGGCCCTTGCCGTGGACCATGAGATCCCAGACCTCGGACACGCGCTCCCAGCGCTTGTCGCGGTCCATGGCATAGAAGCGCCCCGCCAGGCTGGCCACACGCACGTCCTTCATGGAGACGATCTGTTCCAGCAGGCTGCGCACATAGGAGGCGCCGCTCTGGGGCGGGGTATCGCGCCCGTCCATGAAGCAGTGGATGCGCACCGGCACACCGGCGGCGAAAGCCATGGCGCACAGGGCCACCAGATGGTTGATGTGGCTGTGCACACCGCCGTCGGAGAGCAGGCCCGCCAGATGCAGACGGCCGCCGCTGCGGCGTGTTTTTTCCAGCACGTCCTGCAGCACGGGGTTGTGGAACAGGGAGCCGTCCTCAAGGGCCACGTCGATGCGCGTCATGTCCTGATAGACGATGCGTCCCGCACCGATATTGAGGTGTCCCACCTCGGAGTTGCCCATATAGCCGGCAGGCAGGCCCACTTCGCGCCCGGAGGCGGCAAGGCGGCTGTGGGGGCAGCGCGCCATCAGGTCATCCAGATGGGGCGTGGCTGCCACCCAGGGGGCATTGCCTTCCCCTTTTTCCGTCAGGCCCCAGCCGTCAAGGATGAGCAACAGGGTGGGGGTCATGCACGGGGCTCCTTGTTGAGGGCAGCGGCAGCCGCGCCCCACAGGTTCTCCAGCTGATAAAGATCACGCACGGACTGCTGGAAGATGTTGACCACGATGTCGTTGCAGTCCACCAGGATCCACTGGCCGGTGTTGTAGCCTTCCATGCGCAGGTATTCGTAGTTCTGTTCATGGCACAGGGCAGAGACGCCGTCCGCCAGGCTCTGGGCATGACGCACGGAGGTGGCGCTGACCACCAGCAGGGCGTCCGTGAAGGCACCCTGGCCGGCCAGGTCGATCTCGGCCACGTCGACAGCCTTGTGTTCCTCAAGCCACGCCTTGATGACGGCCATTTTTTCCGCCGTAGGCAGTTCCGAATATTTCTTGGGGGTAGAGATAAGGTTTTGCATGTCCCTCCCATACCTCAAAGCGTACCCGAGGGCAACAATGCCGCCCGGCCCGGGGATGGCCCGGCGCATTGTTCCGGGCATAAAAAAAGACATTGCATTGCAATATGTTATCCATGTTTTTCAAGCAGATATCTTGACCTTGGGGGGCTTTTGCGTCATCCATAGACTACTCAGGATTTCAAGGAGAAACGCCGTGATTTTCAATATCGACAAGGAAACGCTGCCCCGCGAAGATATCGAAGCCCTGCAATTGCGCCGTCTGCAGGACCTTTGCTCCCGTGTCTATGCCAATGTGCCTTTCTACCGCAAACGCTTCGACGAGAGCGGTATCAAGCCCGGCGACATCAAGAGCCTGGCCGATCTGAAGAACCTGCCCTTTACCGAAAAGCAGGACCTGCGCAATTACTATCCCTTCGGTCTTTTCGCCGTGCCGCGTGACAACATCGTCCGCCTGCACGCCTCCAGCGGCACCACCGGCAAGGCCGTGGTGGTGGGCTATACCGCCCGCGACCTGCACAACTGGGCCGAACTGGCCGGCCGCAGCCTGTCCGCCGCCGGCGTCAACCAGACGGACATCGTGCATGTGGCCTACGGCTACGGCCTGTTCACCGGCGGTCTGGGCGCCCACGGCGGTGCCGAGCGCATCGGTGCTACGGTGGTCCCGGCCTCGGGCGGCGCCACGCGTCGCCAGGCCTACCTGCTGCGCGATTTCGGCGCCACGGCCCTGTGCTGTACGCCCTCCTACGCCCTGCACCTGTGGGAAGCCGGCCAGGAAGTGGGCATCGACTTCCGTGACCTGCCCCTGCGTACCGGCGTGTTCGGTGCCGAGCCCTGGACCGAAGAGATGCGCCAGGACATCGAGCAGAAAATGGGCATCAATGCCCTGAACATCTACGGCCTTTCCGAAGTCATGGGCCCCGGCGTGGCCATGGAATGCCTGGAATCCAAGTGCGGCATGCACCTGTGGGAAGACCACTTCCTGCCCGAGATCATCGACCCCGTCACCGGCGAACAGCTCCCCGAGGGCGAAGTGGGCGAACTGGTCATCACCACGCTCACCAAGGAAGGCATCCCGCTGATCCGCTACCGCACCCGCGACCTGACCAGCCTGGATTACACTCCCTGCCGTTGCGGACGTACCCATGTGCGTTTGACCCGCATCCGGGGCCGCAGCGACGACATGCTCATCATCCGCGGCGTCAATGTCTTCCCGCAGCAGATCGAAGCCCTGCTCATGGAAAACCAGAACCTGAGCCCCAACTATCAGATCATCGTGGACCGCGTGAACAACCTGGATACCCTGGAAGTCCAGGTGGAGATGAACGAGACCCTTTTTGCCGACGAGATCCGCAAGCTGCAGAGCCTGGAAAGCTCCATCCAGAAGAGCATCAAGGAATTCCTGGGCGTCACCACCAAGGTGCGCCTTATGGAACCGCATTCCATCCAGCGTTCCGAAGGTAAGGCCAAGCGTATCATCGACAAGCGGCCTACAGAATAAAGCTAACAAAAACAGCATGTTGGAAAATAAATTTTTTATTTTTCGACAAAATGAAAAAAGCTGCTTGACAGAAAGGGGGTCTCTAGCGTAGAACCCTCTTTCGTTGAGCGGGAGTAACTCAGTGGTAGAGTGCAACCTTGCCAAGGTTGAAGTCGCGGGTTCAAATCCCGTCTCCCGCTCCAACAAATGAGGCGACATAGCCAAGTGGTAAGGCAGAGGTCTGCAAAACCTCCACTCTCCAGTTCAAATCTGGATGTCGCCTCCAAAAAAAAACGATCGGTGGATATGCCGTGCATATGCGCGGGAGTAACTCAGTGGTAGAGTGCAACCTTGCCAAGGTTGAAGTCGCGGGTTCAAATCCCGTCTCCCGCTCCACAACATAAGGCGACATAGCCAAGTGGTAAGGCAGAGGTCTGCAAAACCTCCATTCTCCAGTTCAAATCTGGATGTCGCCTCCATAAAAAACGATCGCAACATACCGTGCCAGTGTGCGGGAGTAACTCAGTGGTAGAGTGCAACCTTGCCAAGGTTGAAGTCGCGGGTTCAAATCCCGTCTCCCGCTCCATAAAAAACTGCCCTTTCGGGCGGGAATAACTCAACGGTAGAGTGTCAGCTTCCCAAGCTGAAGGTTGCGGGTTCAAGTCCCGTTTCCCGCTCCACAAGCCGACACGGACTTCTTATGAGGTCCTTTCCATAGCGGATCGTTCCGCATCCCGCGCGGGAGTAACTCAGTGGTAGAGTGCAACCTTGCCAAGGTTGAAGTCGCGGGTTCAAATCCCGTCTCCCGCTCCAGCAAATTCAGGGGTTTTCTCTTAGGAGAAAGCCCCTTTTTTTGTATCCGGACATATCTCCCCGACAGCGTTCTCCTGCTGTACGCATGTCCGGAGGCTTCCCCGCCCTGCTGGCGGACCGCAAAAAAACGTGCCATGCAGGCGAGTTTCCTCCTTTTTTTGCCATCCCGGGCCATTTGACATAATTTCATAAATTATTTATCAAAATATGTACCTTACAGAAGGAGTTTCCATGAGTACTGCTTCTACCATCAAATCGCTGGCGGCCTACGATTTGATCCGTGACATGATCCTGTCCGGTGAGGCCCTGCCCGGCACCCGACTAGTCCTTGTAGACTTGGAAAAAAAGCTTGGCGTGGGGCGCGGGCCCATCCGGGATGCCCTCATGCGCCTGGACAAATCCGGCCTGGTCCAGAACATCCCCTACAAGGGGGCCATCGTCATGATGCCGCCCTCTTCCAAGGAAATTGAGCACATCTTCAATCTGCGCATCCAGGTGGAATGTGCCCTGGCCAAGGAAGCCATGCAGCAGGCGACCGCCGAAGACATGGACAGGCTGGAGCAGCTGGCCGGCGACCTGGCCGATACCCGTGATGCCGACTTTTTCTTCCACAAAGACAGGGACTTCCACCTGCAGCTCTACTCTCTTTCGCGGATGCACCATCTGCTGGCCGTGGACAGCCACCTGCTGGACTATGTGGAAGGTTTCCTCAACACCCGCCGCTATTCTCCCGAAGACATCTCGCTCTTCATCCAGCAGCACAAGGACATCCTGACCGCCATGCGCGACAAGGATGAAGAAAAACTCATGGAAGCCATGCGCCGTAACATCCTGGTCGGCCTGGAACTGATGCAGGACGAGATGAAGCGCCTGAAGCGCCACTAGGTTGCGCGCGCTCCACCGGATATGACAAGCCACCTTCGGGTGGCTTTTTTTTTCGTTCTGGGGACAGGCCTATACCTTGCGCACGCTTTTCACATCACGAACGGGATGCCGGAAGCCTGCGGAATGCCCCCCCGGCAAGATCCCCTCTTCCTGTATCCTCTGCCTGTACTATGGATGGCCTCTCCATAAGCCTTGCCCCGTTTCCCCGGCGAAACGCTGCGGCTGATCGCCGGATGCCTAGCCACATCGGCAGGCATGGCTTGCTCCCTTTTCGGCAGCCGTTCCATCCGGTATAGTCGTCCCTAACGTTCCAGAATCCTTTGCTGCTGCGGCCACCAGCTAAAGAAAAAGGCGACATGCCATGTGCATGCCGCCTTTCATATTCGTTGTGCCTTTCCCTGTTCAAAGGGCTGCGTCAACGCAAGTCCAGATATTTGTGGACCTGGACGCTCACACGCCACTGATGGGCAAAAGCCGCCTCCACGCACAGTCGTGTGGCTTCCTTCCCCTGGCTCACGGGCTGCAGCCAGACGAGCTCCGTCAGCGGCCGGACAGCCGCCTTGCGGGCCGCTGCCAGCGCCTGTTCGAAACGGGCCAGATCCGCGGCCGCATCCACAGGGAATTTGATCTCTCCGGCCCGCTCCCAGGCATCCTGACGCACTGCCAGCCCCCCCGGCATGTCCAGTTTGGGGCTCAGGGTCACCCAGACATCCGCATGGCAACGGATGGGCATGGTGCCGCTGGTCTCGATCTGGACACGAAAACCTTCCGCCACCAGCCGGGAGGTCAGCTCCGTGAGGTCATGGCGGCAGGGCTCGCCGCCGGTCAGCACCACATGGCGCGGCCCGGCCTCCCGGATGGCTGCCAGCAACGCCCCGGGCTCCACATCGGCATAGCCCGCTCCCGGCCCCTGCTTGGCACGCACGGCGGCAAAATCCAGCGTCGCGCCGTCCAGGCGGGCGGCGTACTGCGTATCGCACCACGGGCAGGCCACAGGACAGCCCTGGAAACGGACGAACACGGCAGGCGTCCCGGCAAAGGAGGCCTCGCCCTGCAGGGTGACGAAAAATTCGTTGACCGCCAGGGTCCGCATCACAGGCTCCAGCGCGCCTTGCACTTGGCGGTCTCTTCCACTTCCACGGCCACCAGACGGGCCCCGGTGCCTTCCAGCTGGGCCGGCCCCACCACTTCGCCCAGATAGCGGGCCATGTTCTCGGCGGACGGATTGCAGGGCAGGACGCTCACCGAAGGATCCAGCGCCCGCAGGCCTTCCAGCAGGGGATCCTTGTCCCAGACCAGAAAGCGGTGATCCCAGTGGTCTTCCAGCCACTGGCACAGGCGTTCCTTGACCACCTGGAAGTCCAGCACGCGCCCCAGGGCGTCCAGCTCGTCGGCGGTGCAGGTGAAATGGATGCGGTAATTATGCCCGTGCAGACGGGCGCAGTGGGATTCGTGCCCGCAGATGCGGTGTCCCACGGAAATATTATGATAACGGCAGATACTGATCATGGTCTCCTCTCAACACTCCGGCATGCCGGATGATTTCGGACATGCCTGCGGCACGGACGGTCTCCGGGCCTCCGGCACTATAGGGCATCTTGGCGCGGCTCGGCAACCATCCGGCAGGGGCCTGCGGCCTTCCCGGCAGGCTAGATGACACCGCTCTCGTGCAGGATGTTCAGGCCGATGCACAGCAGCACCACGCCGCCCAGCACCTCGGCCCAGCCGTTGAGCATGGGCAGCGAGGACAGCTTTTTGCCCAAAAAGAGCCCGCAGGCCGAGATGGCGGCGCAGACCACCCCGATAAGACAGGAAGGCAGGAAGGCATTGGTATTCGTCATGGCAAAGGTCAGGCCCACGGCCAGGGCATCGATGCTGGTGGCCACGGCCAGAAGGAGCAGGTTCCAGCCTGCGGTGGGGTCGCTCTGGGGACAGGACACGGGCTCGTTCTTGCGCAGGCCACCGATACCGGAGCGCAGCATGTTGCCGCCGATCCACGCCAGCAGCACGAAGGCCAGCCAGTGGTCCCAGGCCTCGATGAAATGATGCACCGACTGCCCCAGGAACCAGCCCAGCACCGGCATGAAGAACTGGAAAAAGCCAAAGGCCGCGCTGACCCGGACATACTGGCGTAGCCGGACTTCGCGGATGGCGCATCCCGAGGCCAGCGCCACGGCAAAAGCATCCATGGACAGGGCCACAGCCAGCAGAAAAACAGTAAAAAATGACATGATTATCCCGCAGGTTGACGGAGGTGAAACAGACGAGTCATACCCCAAGCGCACGACGGCGGCAAGCTTTCCGCCGCAGCATCCCCGGCCGGGAAGAGGCTCCGGAGCCGGAAACCACTTCCGCGTTCCTGCGCGGCAGCCACGATCACGCGCCCGCACGGCAGATCCGCATCCCGACGGCCCGCGGCAAAGGCTGCTGTCCCGGCGCCCTCCTCTTGCAGCCCGCACGGGCAACGCTTATATAGCGGGCAGGAGAGTATCCCATGCAAATGACTTTCATCCTCATATACTGGCTTGGCAACCTGCAGGCCCTGCTCGCACAGACGGCCCAGGCCCTGCCCTTCCTCATCCTCATGACCCTGCTGGCCGGCCGCAAGGGCAACGCGGCCCTGTGCCTCTGGGGCGGACGTCAGCTCCT
This sequence comes from Desulfovibrio sp. SGI.102, assembly GCF_050314315.1. Taxonomy (NCBI): domain Bacteria; kingdom Pseudomonadati; phylum Thermodesulfobacteriota; class Desulfovibrionia; order Desulfovibrionales; family Desulfovibrionaceae; genus Desulfovibrio; species Desulfovibrio sp. SGI.102. Next base: position 80,169 of record NZ_JBNPNC010000001.1, read on the forward strand.
GCGTCTGGACCTGTTCTGTGCCGCCCTCTCCCTGCCCCTGTTCCCGCTCATGCTCCTGCTGGAAACCCTGCGGCAACCGCAGATGCCTCCGCTGGCCGACCTTCTCGTCCAGCCCGCCAGCGTGGCCCTGCTGGCCTGGCTGCCGGCCACCCTGCTGCTCTGGGGCCTGCTGCGTGCCTCCCGTCACTGGCCCGACACCACGGATCCGGCCATCACGGTCTATCGCACCACTGACCTGCGCCTGACGCTCTGGGGCTGTCTGCTGGCCCTGCTGCTCTTCCTGCTGGGCAGCCTGCTGTCCACAGGCCTGCTGCTGGAGCCGCCGCAGGGCATGGAGCGCAGCAACTTCATCCTGCTCCAGATCCGCCAGGCCCTGCACCTGCTCTTCCGCTACCTCTCGCTGGCGGGCGGCGCTGCCCTGCTCTGGCTCTGGTATCTGCGCCACCGCGCACCGCTGACGGACGAAAGGGCGTTCCCCCTGGCCGTCCGCTGGTGCACGGTCTGGGCCGTGGTGGGGTATCTGCCTTCCATCATAGACTTCTGGAGCACCCTGCTGGCCGCCCTGCTGCGCAGCCTGCACAGCGGCGTCCCCTTCGACATCATGCCCCAGATGAACGCCCTGATCCTGTCGGTGCTGGCCGCCCTGGCCATCATCAGCTGGAGCGTCTTCCTGTACCGGCCCCGGAAGGCCCGCAGCCTTGTGCTGCAGCTCCTGCCCTGGTGTTTCCTCATCATACGGATGGCCGTACCGCTCACCCAGCTGCCGCGGCTCTGACCCCGCTTGCTCCCGTCCCCGCTGCGGGCTATGCTGGCGAGAACATCTTACCCCACTCCAAAGGATCCGTTATGCGCCATATTCTTCTTGCTCTCGTGTTTCTGCTGACCGCCGCCGTCAGTACTCCGGCCGCCGAAAAGACCTTCAGCCAGTTCGCCGTGGACCTGCCCGACGGCTGGACCAGTGACGAACGTCCCGGTTTCCAGAGCGGACACCCGGACGAATACATGCTCCTGCTGGGCAAGCGCGGCGAGGAAGCCGTGGAGGCCCACATCACCATCTTCATCCTGCCCAACAAGGACAAGATGGACGCCAGGACCTTTGCTTCCCGCATGCGCGAGATGCAGGACGCTCCCACGGACCTGCAGCAGGAAGGCGCCATGTGGATCTTCCGCGGCACGCCCCGCAGCCGGGCCATGGCCATGGAGACCCTGACCCGCGTCAGCGCCGATGACGCCCGCATCCTCATCATCATGGAACAGGATCCGGCCGGTCTGGGCACGGCCAGGGTCGTGGAAAGCCTGCGCGGCCTGACCCCGGCCAGCAAGGCCCTGCTGGGCCGCTAGGCCTGGCCTTCCACACATCGCGAACATCCGGGGCCATCCGCCATGCGGGTGGCCTTTTTTCATGCCCGTCCGCCGCAAATGCGAAAAGAGGGGGACCCGCAGGCTCCCCCCTCTTCACGATGCACGGTACGGCTGATCCGTCCCGCATCCTCTCCGCCGGACACACGAAGCGGAGAAATATCTTCCCGCCCTCCCGGATGAAGGGAGGGCCGCCCATCCTTTTTCCTTCCCGGCCCGTCCGGAGGAAGAGTTGCCGGGCCGCCGACAGCTCCCCGAAGGCGCGGGCGTCCCCTTGCCCTCACAAGCACAGACAGAAGAACGAGGCAAGGGCCTCTTCCTTCACTGCCCGTACGTTGCCGCTAGCCCACGGAGGCATGCGCCTCGGCCAGGCTGGCTTCCTCTTCACGGCCCAGGGCGCGCAGGGCCCGGGCCAGTACCTGCCAGCCTTCGGGCGTGTCGCGCAGGCCCACGCTCTTGCGGGCCAGCAGCTCGGCCATGGCCGGATCCTCGTCGCCGTCCAGATACAGGCGGGCCAGCAGGAGCATGGCCGCGGCATCGAAAGGATTGCGCAGCAGGGTATCGTGCAGCAGTTCGCGGGCCTCGCCGCCATGCCGCTGCCGGGCCGCGAGCCGGGCCAGATAGCGCCGGGCAAGGCTGGGCCGCTGTTCCCCGGCCTGCTCCGCCTGCCTGTCCTCGATGGCGGCGGCCAGCTCATAGAAGCGCCGGGCCTCGTTGCGGCGTCCGCCCTCCTCGCACAGCTGCCCCAGACGCAGATGGGCATAGACGTGTTCCGGGGCGTCCTTGATGCATTCCCGGTAATAGCGGGCCGCGGCACGGCGCTCGCCCAGCTGCTGGCAGACCGTGCCCAGATTGTAATGGGTCTGGGCGATGCGCTCCTGCCGTTCCGGCCCGGCATCGCCCTTGTAGCGCAGGGCCTCCAGAAAATGCCGCCGGGCCTCGTGATAACGCCCCAGAGCGGCCATGCAGACCCCCAGGGAATTGCGGGCCAGCACGTTTTCCGCATCCGCCAGCAGGGCCAGCTTGTATTCGTCGATGGCGCCGAAGACGTCCCCCAGCGCATAGCGGCGGTCCGCACTGATGTTCAGGGCCAGGGAATTGCACAGGCCCGCGCGCGGCGAAGGCAGCAGCTGGGCGTACTCCAAGGCCTTGAGGGCGCAGTCGGGCATCTCGCCCTTGCGGTAGTGCAGGAGGGGATACCCGGCAAGACCGGCCGAGACCGGCAGTCCGGCCCCTTCCAGCCGGGTGCACAGGGCCGCATAGTGGGGCAACAGCGTCTCGGCGCTGCTGTCCGCATGGAAAAAGATCAGGGCATTGCTGCCATAGAGCCCCGCCAGCGGTTCCCCGGCGCACAGTTCGGGGATCTGCCGCCATGCCGCGAGGCATTCGCCCAGCGCCGCTTCCTGCCGTGCGTCATGCGGGACATCCACCCGCACGATGGCCAGCACGAAGCGCCCCGTGCGCTCTTTCTCCTGGGCAAAAAGATGCAAAAAGTCCCCATGCCCGTAGATGCCCGCGCAGGAGCCGTCCTCCAGAACGGGGATGCGGGCGCGTACCTCCTGCACGCTCCCGGCAGCGGAAGCCTCCTCCGTTTCCTTATCCGCCGCGGCCGTCCCTTCCTGCCCGGGCGTGCCGGATGCATCGGCGGCAGCGGTCTTGCCGCCCGGCGTATGGGGATGCGACGCCGCAAGGGAGGGCACTTCCAGCAGGCTGAGCCTGTCCCCGGCTTCCAGCGGCGCCGTGGCATCGGCCAGATGCACGGTCTCGGCCACGGAGTGGAATTCCCGCACCTGCAGGAGCACCACTTCGCCCTTGTACTGGTTGCCGGAGCCTTCCTGTCCCGACGGCCCCCAGACCGCGAAACGCATGCCTTCGCGGGCCTTGGCCTGGGCCCCCAGCCCCACCCGCACCCGGCCCTGCGGCAGGGCCCGGAGCACGGTACCGCCGTCCTGAAGGATGCGGGCAAAGGGCATGACGCGCGGCGCTCCCGGCTGGGAGGTCATGCGGGCCGCGAGCCGGGCACGTTCCATGAGCATGCGGGCCTGCTCGAACATGGGCAGACGCAGCTCGGCGCCCTCCATGTCCTGCGGGTACACGGCATGTCCGGCGCTCAGACGGGGACGTATGGTCCTGCCCGTCAGGGGGGCGGGCATGGCGGCCCCGGCCATGCGGGCCAGCGCGGCCTCGGCCATCTTCTGGCAGGCGCTGCGGCCGCTCACCGACGGCAGCAGCAGGGCCATGCCGAAGCGCCCCACACGGGCGGCCACCACATCCGACGGCAGCTCCTCCTGCAAGGCTTCGGCCGCGCGGCGCATGAGCTCATCGGCAAAGCGGAAGCCCATGCGGCCCACGATCTCGCGCCCGTTGGAAAAATGCAGCAGCACCAGCCCCATGCACAGCCGGTGCAGGGGGGAGCTCTGTCCGTCCCCGCGGGAGGGGTCCGCGAATATCTCGCGCACCCGGGCGGCCTCGTCTTCCATGGAGCCGTAGAGCACGTTCTCCGTGGCAAGGCCGGTGACGGCATCCACGCGCGTGGCCTTGACCCGGGCCAGAAGTTCCAGGCAAAGGTCAGCGATGGCAGGGAGCTGCGGCAACAGGAGACGGGCATCCCTCACCTTGACGCCGTGCAGCATCAGCACGCCCAAAAGGCTCCCCTGCCGGTACAGGGGCAGGAGCAGGCGGCGTTCGCGCGGCAGCAGTTCCGGCTGGCGCGGCGCATGGGTGGTGGGGAAGTACAGGGCATGGTGCGAACACTGGATGAACTTGCCCAGTTCCTGCATCAGGAGGGCGTCCATGTCCATGAGGTCCCTGCGGGTCAGGTCACAGGCGGAAGGAGCGGTATTCATGCCGCCAGTGTAGTTGTCCCCCCGGGCATTGTCTAGAAAAAATCAAGAAATATCGTCCGCGAATATGCCGGTACCGGGCGGGCTTGCCCCCCGGACCCTCCTGCGCTACCTAGAAGAAAATCCCATTCGCAAAAGGAAGGATCCCATGCCGTATTCCGTCTATCCTCTGGGTCCGCTGGAGACCAACAGTTACCTCGTCTACAAGGACGGCCAGGCCGTGGTCATCGATGCCGGCGGCGATCCCGCCCCCATCCTGCACGATCTTCGCGCCAAGGGCCTGACGCTGGCCGCCATCTGCCTCACGCACCGCCACTTCGACCATATGTACGGCGTGGCCACGCTGGTGAAGGAGACCGGCGCCCCTGTCTACTCTCCGGTCCACGATGCCTGCCTGATCGGTACGGAATCCTCCGACGGCGGCATCTGGGGCTTCCCGCCGGTGCCTGCCTTCGAGAGCCGTGACCTGCCCACGGGACCGCAGGTCTTCGGCGGCATGGCCTGCACCGTGCTGGACACCCCCGGCCATACCCCCGGCGGCGTCTCCTATTACTTCCCGGACGAAAAGGCCGTGTTCACCGGTGATGCCCTCTTCTACCGTTCCCTGGGCCGCACGGACTTCCCCGGCGGCGATCACGACACCCTGCTGCATTCCATCCGCAAGGTGCTCTTCGCCCTGCCGGAAGAAACGGCCGTCCTGCCCGGTCACGGCCCGGCCACCAGCATCGGCAACGAACGCCGCAACAACCCCTTCTGCGGGGACTTCGTCTGATGCGCATCCTTTCCCTGCTGGGCAGTCCCCGCGCCAACGGCACCACCCATACCATGGCCCGCCTCATCGCCGGGGGACTGTCCGGCGGCGGGCCCGTGGAGGAGATCGCCCTGCAGGAAAAGCACATCCGTCCCTGCCGGGGCTGCCAGAGCTGTGACGCCGCGCCCCATGTCTGCCCGCTGGCGCGGACGGACGATGCCGAGGCCGTCTTTGCGGCCATCGCCGCCGCGGACGTGGTCCTCTGGACGTCCCCCGTCTACTTCTACGGCCTGCCCGCCCAGGCCAAGGCGCTGGTGGACCGTTCCCAGCGCATCTGGGCCGGGGTGGAGGCGGGCCGACCGGCAGGCAAAGGCCCCCTGGTGCTGGCGGCTCTGGCGGCGGCCCGTCCGCGCGGGGAACAGCTCTTCACCGGCAGCCTTCTGGGCCTGAAATACTTTTTTGCCAGCTTCGGCGCCCGGATAGCGGATACCCGCACCCTTCGGGGCCTGGCCTGTCCCGAGGACCTGCTTTCCCGTCCCGACCTGTGCGCCGATCTTGAGCGCTGGGGCCGGGACTGGGCCGTCCGTCTGGCGGAGGGCCGCCCGTGAGCCCTGCCGGGCGGGATCACGTCAGGGAGAGGAGACCCGGCGCTGTCCCGGAGGCGCCGCTGCGGCGTTCCTCCTTCCTGTTCCGCCTGACCCGTCTGCTGGGCTTCAGCGAACACCGCTGCCCGGTCTGCGGCACGCCTGTGGAGGATGACGGGACAGGCGGCTCCGGCCCGGAAGCCGGGATGCTGGCCCACGGCCTCTGTCCCGCCTGTGCCCGGGCCCTGGGCCCGTACGTCGGGGGCCGCTGCCGGGCCTGCGGGCTCCCCCTGCCCTGGCCTGCCGCCGGGCAGCCGCTGCTGTGCGGAGACTGCCTGACTTCCCCGCCTCCCTGGCAGGGACTGGCACTGCACGGCCAGTACCACGGGCCGTTGCGCCAGCTCATCTTGCGTTTCAAGCACGGCGGCAAACCGGCCCTGGCCTTCTTGCTGGCCGGGATGCTGGCCGATGCCGCCTCCTGCCTGCCATTGCCCGACGCCGTCCTGGGCATCCCCCAGCATGAGGATCATTTGCGCCGACGCGGCTACAACCAGGCGCATGAGCTGGCCGTGGCGCTGGGGCTCTTGCTCTCCCTTCCTGTCCGTCCCGGACTGCTGCGCCGTCCGGCGGACAGCCCTCACCAGACAGGCCTCACCGCGGCCCAGCGGCAGCGCAACGCCGCCGGGAGCTTTCAGGCTGCCGACGTCCGGGGGCTGCACCTGTGGCTGGTGGACGACATCATCACCACCGGCAGCACCCTGCGGGCCGCCAGCGCCGAACTGCGTCGGGCCGGGGCCGCGCGCGTGGATGTCCTGGCCTTGGCGCGGACGCCCCGTCCCTGAGGCGCCTCTGGAAATGGCGCATGACAAAAATGGGGAAAATTGCTACATCTGCCCTATATTACCCATAAAATAAGGATCGAAGCATGTCACTGCCACGTGCCGCCCTGCTGGGCTGTATGCTGTCCCTGGCCGTCTCCCTGACTGTCCCTGCCCCGGCCCGCGCCGAAGTCACCCTGCTCATCCCCAGCCATACCTTCATCGACGTCCCCGCCGAGAAAAAAGGCACGGAACCCCAGGCTGCCAAAGCGCCTGCCGCCAAAGAAACCAAGAACACCGCCGACAGCGGCAAGGAGGCCCCTGCCGAAGCCGCCGGTGAGGAGAGCAAGGCCCAAGCTGCCGCCCAGCCCGCCCCGCCGCCGCTCAATGCGGAGGTGGACATGCTCATCAGCCTGATGCGTCCCAGAGAACATGCCGCCCAGCCCATGGACATGCCGCAGCTCTTCGCCGTGCTGCGGCACGATGCCGGGACCCGTTTCGTCAACGGGACTCCCCAGCCCGAGCGCCGTGACCTGCTGGGCGACATGGAAGAAAGCCTGTACCTGGATACCAAGGCCTGGGGCGCCAATGTGGCCATCGACCAGCCCGGCCTCTACCAGTTCATCACCGAGACCCGCCCGCGCCTCAATGCGGAACGGCAATGCTTCGAGCAGCAGTACGTCAAGAGCATCCTGCCGGTCTGCGGCGTGGAAGAAGGCTGGGAGCGGCCCGCCGGACTGCGCCTGGAGATCCTGCCCCTGACCCGGCCTTTCGGCCTGACCGCAGGCAGCAGCTTTACGGGCAAGGCACTGGGTCCTGACGGTCCCCTGACAAATGCCCGTGTATACATGGACCGCATCCGCACGGAAAAAAAGACCGGCCCCCTGCCCTGGCAGCATGATCTGGAAGCCCGCACCGATGCCGACGGCCAGTTCACCTTCACCCCCGGAGCGCCCGGCTGGTGGTGCTGCGTGGTGGAAGTGCCCGGCCAGCCCCTCAAGGGCCCTGACGGCCAGCCCACGCCCCTGATCCTGGGGAGCGTCCTCTGGCTGTACGTGGATGCGGCGGAACAGCCCGACAAAAACCGGTAGGCCGAAAATACACTTTTTTCAGCAGGTATTTCCCGCGATTATCACCGTGCAGCCCCGGCCGTCCCCCCGGGAGAGCCTTGCGGGCCTTGCCTTTTTGCCCAAGCCAGCTATAGTAAATGGTATTGAGAAAAGAAGCCTGAACGCATCTTTACCCTTACGGAGACATCAATGAAGATCAAAGCTATCCTGACCATGCTCATCATGCTGGGAGGCGCCTGTATGTATGCCCTGCCCGACACCGCCGATGCGGCCCGTCTGGGCGGGGGGCGTTCCTTCGGCAGCCGTCCTTCCATGTCTCAGCCCGCCCAGGCCCCCAGCGCCATGCAGCGCCAGTCCACGCAGCAGCGCCAGCAGGCGGCCCAGGCCCAGCAGCCCCAGCGCAAGGGCTTCCTCGGCGGTATGGGTGGCCTGCTCGGCGGCCTTCTGGCCGGTTCGCTCATCGGCTCCCTGCTCTTCGGCGGCGGCTTCTCCGGTGGCGGCATCATGGACATCCTGCTGCTCGGCATCCTGCTCTTCGTGGGCCTGAAGCTTTTTGCCCGCGCCCGCAGCAAGGCCCAGCCCGCGCCCGCCGGTGCCGGCAACGCTCCCATGGGCGGCATGGAGCCCCCCCTGCAGCGTAACGACACCGCGGCTTCCGGCTGGGACACCCTGAGCGGCCAGAACAATGCCTACAACAGCCAGCCCGAAGTGGTCATCCCCATGCCCGCCGACTTCGATGCCGAAGAATTCCTGCGCGGCGCCAAGATGGCCTACAACCGCCTCCAGGCTGCCTGGGACAGCCGTGATCTCAACGATATCGCCCAGTTCGCCAGCCCGGCCGTCATGGACGCCGTGCGTCAGCAGCTGGCCGAAGAGACCGAACCCAGCAAGACCGAGATCCTGCTGGTCAACGCCCAGCTCCTGAGCGTGGTCAATGAAGACAAGGAACAGCGCGCCCAGGTCTACTTCGATGTCCTCATGCGCGAACGTCCCGATCAGCCTACGCCTTCCAACATGCGCGAGATCTGGCATTTCGTCCGTGAGCTCGACGGTGGCACCTGGAAGCTGGACGGCATCCAGCAAGTAGCGTAATATACGCAAAGAAGAACTATTACTAAGTAACCGGGGCCGGAAGTTCTTCCGGCCTTTTTTATCCCCCGCCCGGCGGGGCAAGGAGTCCACATGGAATGTTATGTCCGCAAGCACGACAAGCTCGTGCGTCATCTTGATATGTGCATCGAAGAAGTCAGCCGCGAATATGCCCGCGTGACCATGCCCATCACCGAGAACCACAAGAACGGCATGGGCGTGGCCCACGGCGGCGCCATCTTCTCCCTGGCCGACGTGGCCTTCGGCTGTGCGGCCAATGCCGGCAACGACCACGGTGTGGTCAGCCTGTCCACCACCATCGAGTACCTGCGCCCCGGTATGGTCAGCCCCCTCAAGGCCGAAGCCCGTCTGGTGCGCAACGGCGCCCATGTGCTCACCTACGACGTCAACGTCTATGACGGCAGCGGCGCCCATGTGGCCAAGTGTCTGGCCACCGGTTTCCAGACCAACGTGCCCCTGCCCCGCTAACGCGAGCGAAAAAGTCCTTTTTCCCTGCGCGTCCTTTACCGGCAGGCGCTCTCCTTCCGGCAAGGCAACAAGCACACAAAAAGGGGACGGCATCATGCCGTCCCCTTTCTTTATGGTCATCTTAGGATTCAGTTCCCCTGCCGGGCCGCCGCCTCGTCGATCTCGTCCGGCACGGCCTGCGGCAGCCTGTCGGCGGGCCAGTCGGGCAGGCAGGCAAAACGTCGTCCATCCGGCAGGATGACCCGCATGGCATGCAGGTACATGGGCGTCCCTGCGGCACGTCCGCGGGCCCCGTATTTGACGTCCCCCTCGATGGGATGCCCCAGGGAGGAAAGCTGGGCCCGGATCTGGTGGGTGCGCCCGGTCAGCAGACGGACCAGCAGCAGACTGCGACGATCCTCCACCCGTACGGGCCGGACCAGCAGCAGGGCTTCCGTCTCCCCATTGCCCGGTGCGCCGGTCTGCCGGACATGCATCTGTTCCCGGCCGTTATCGGCCTCCTTGCGCAGCCAGTGCCGGAACAGGCGCACCCCCGTATGGGGCCAGCGCCCTTCCACCCAGGCCAGATATTCTTTTTTCATCCGCCGTTCACGCAGAGCCGTGGTCAGCTCGCGCAGGACGGAAAAACTGGCAGCCACCAGCAGGATGCCCGAAGTGTCCTTGTCCAGACGATGGACAGGCGTGGGCTTGAACGGGGCATCCCCTGCCCGGGCCGCCAGACGGCTGGACAGACTGTCCTCGTGGCCGGTGCCGGGATGCGTGGGCAGGCCCGCCGGCTTGCAGAAGACCCAGAGGTCCCCGTCCTTCTGCAATGGACGGGGGGCAGGGGGCAGGGCCTGTGTCCGCTGGCGCGGCTCATGCTCCTGCTCCGGGGAGGCCTGACCTCCCGTGGCCTTGCTCCGGCGGCTCATGCCCAGAGCAAAGGGAGGCAGGCGCACGCTGTCGCCCGCGGCCACAAGGCCGAACGGTTTTGCCCGGCCACCATTGATGCGGACCTGACCCGTGCGGATCCAGCGATGCAGCAGCGACGGCGGCAGATCCAGACGCCGTTGCAGGAATTGCAGCAGCTTCTGCCCGCCTTCGCGGGGATCCACGATGACTGTATTGGGGTCGGGCGCTTCACCCATCATATCGGCTCTCCTCCAGGGATACCACGCAATCCTTGCGTTTTTCTATCCAGGCCTTGATGGCATGGCCGGAAACCAGCCGGCTGCCGTGCTTTTCGTGGAGCATCCGGCGGTCGGCAAGGGCAAGGGCCTCCCGCAGGGAGGGTGCCTCCTCCGCACCGGAAAGGCCAAAGGACATGATGACCGGCACATTGCCGGAATGTTCGTTGTAATGCCGGAACACCGCCCTGATCTTTTCCAGGACCCGCGCGGCATCGCGCAGATTGCACCGGGGCAGCAGCACGGCGAACTCGCCACCGCCCAGCCGGGCTACGCAGTCCGTGGAACGCAGCGAGCTCCGCAGCAGACGGGCGGCCGTCTGCAACATGCTGTTGCCGGTGTCGTGTCCCAGATAGTCGTTGATCAGTTTCAGTCCGTTGACGTCGCAGCTGATGATGCTGACCACCTTGTCCGGCTGCATGTCCAGCCGGTCCAGCTCGTTATGGAAATAGACCAGGCTGTGGACGTCCGTCAGGGGATCGTATTCGATCATCTCCGCCAGCCGGTCGCGCTCTCCCTGGGTGGTGGTGATGTCCGTATGCAGGCCGATGAGGCGCGTTGCGCGACCGTGGGCGTTGCGCCGCAGAACGCGGGCCCGGCTCAGTATCCAGCAATAGGTGCCGTCTGCCTTGAGCATGCGGAAAGAATGTTCGTAACTGTCACCGTAGCGGGGCGACATGATGATGTCCATCTGCCGTTTCAGGATCGCCGGACGCTCATCGGGATGCAGCTTGTCCCGCCAGCTTTCGAAAGTGTTGCCGAAAGTGCTCCTGTCATAGCCCAGCATGGCGGTATAGCGGGGACTGTAGTAGATGGTGTTGGTCTCCATGTTCCAGTCCCACAGGCCGTCACCGCTGCCGAACAGGGCCATGAGGGAGATCTCGCAGCTTTTGCTGGAAAGGGCTTCCTGAGGTTCTTCCCCGCCCCGCTGCACGAGGTTCCCTGTCACATAGACGGGCTGCCCGGAATCGTCATGGCCCACAAGGGTGCCGGAAACCAGAAAATTTTTACGGCTGCCGTCCGGCAAATGCAGCAGCGCGCGCTCCACGAAGCTGCCGTCATGGTCACGGGCGTTCAGGAGCCGGGAAAAGCGGCTGGAAAAAAAGCGTGCGGCATCGGCCCCCAGCATGTCCCGGATGGTCTGACGGGGCAGACGCAGGCCGACGCTGTCGGGAAGGCGGAGCAGCCGGGCACAGTTCCTGTCCAGCGTATATTCCTCCCAGGCGCAATCATAGACCCACCGGCCTTCCGCGCCGGTCTCATGCAACCAGCCCCTGCCGTCCAGCCTGGTCAGGGCCCCGACCAGCAGGCGGGGCGTGCCGCAGGAAAAACGCTCCAGCACGATGGCCCGGCAGCAGATGATGTCCTCGCCCACGGTCTGCAGGATCTCCATGGCACTGTCGAAGGAAGAGCGGCGCAGGCTACCGAAGAGCTGCCGGACACTTTCCTGCCGGTCTTCGGCAAGGCCGTCACAGAAGGCCCCGCATTCGCCCCGGTAACCATTCCCCGCCCCGCCTTGCAGCAGGTTGGCGGCCTCCGGGCTCAGGACGATGCGGTCACTGTGGACGTCCCACTGCCAAAGGGGGTCTGCGGCACCCATGACATGGGATTCATACCAGTCAGCCGGTAAAGGTACATCACTCATAGGGTCATCCCGGGTATCATACATGATTTCCTATCAAAAGCGCATGAAGGGAGCAAGCCTTTCCCTCCCGGCATTCCGCGTGTATGACAGGGGGCAGCGGGAGCGCCCGTACCTTCCATGACACCGGACGACGCTCCCTCACAGGAGGTCCCCATGCGCTGCTGCGTACTGCAACATCTGGCTTTTGAAGATCTTGGGACATTCGCGCCCGTACTCCTTGAAACAGGCTGGACCATACAGGCCTGCCATGTGGCGGATGGCCTCCCGGATGCACGGGACTGGCGCGATGCCGACCTGTGCATCGTCCTGGGCGGGCCCATGGGCGTCCACGACGGGGCGGCCTATCCCTTCCTTTCCCGTGAACTGGAGCTCGTCCGCAGCCGCCTGGGCGAAGGACGGCCCCTGCTGGGCATCTGCCTGGGCGCCCAGCTCATGGCACAGGCCCTGGGCGCGGCGGTCTATGCGGGCAAGGCCAAGGAGATCGGCTGGGGCGGCCTGCAGCTGACGGAAGCCGGCGCAGCCTCGCCCCTGGCAGCCCTGCGCGGGGCCCCCGTGCTGCACTGGCACGGCGATACCTTCGACCTGCCGCCCGCCGCCACCCTGCTGGCCTCCACGGACATCACGCCCCATCAGGCTTTTCAGGCAGGGGCAGGCCAGCTGGCCCTGCAATTCCATGCCGAGGCCGACGCCGCCCGCATGGAGCACTGGCTCATGGGCCATGCCTGCGAACTGGCCGCCGCCGGTCTGGACGTGGCGGCCATCCGTCAGGATGCCCGCGATCTGGGCAGCCGTGCCGCGGCCGCCGGACAAGATTTCTTCCGCCGCTGGCTGACCGGCGTCTTCACCGCCTGAGCCCGCCCCGACGCATCCCCACAGATAAGGAACATCGCATGAAAGCCGAGATCATTTCCGTGGGCACCGAGCTTTTGCTCGGCCACACCATCAATACGGACGCCGCCCATGTGGCCCGCGCCCTCTCCTCCCTGGGCATCGACCTGCACCATGCCTGCGTGGTGGGCGACAACGCCGCCCGCCTGGAAGAATGCCTGCGCGCCGCCCTGCAGCGCAGCGACCTGATCATCACCACCGGCGGCCTGGGCCCCACCAACGACGACCTCACCAAGGAGACCGTGGCCCGCGTCCTGGGCCTGCCGCTGGAAGAAGATGCGGACAGCCTGCGCAGGCTGCGGGAATACTTCGGTGACCGGCCCGTGGGCGAGAACCAGTACAAGCAGGCCTGGTTGCCGCGCAGCAGCCACGCCTTTGCCAACAGCGTGGGCACGGCCCCGGGCTGCGCCGCGCCTGCGGAAGGCGGCAAGCTGGTCATCCTGCTGCCCGGCCCGCCGTCCGAGCTCCTGCCCATGCTGCATGACGAGGTCGTGCCCTGGCTTGCCCGCAAGACCGGGGCCTGCATCCACTCCAGCATGGTGCGCACCTTTGCCCTGGGCGAAGGGGATGCCGAACTGCGGCTGCGCGACATGACCGGTGCCGCCAACCCCACAGTGGCTACCTATGCCACCGATGGCGAGATGTTCGTGCGCATCACGGCCAAGGCCGCCACCGCCGAAGAGGCCGCACGGCTGGTGGCCCCCGTGCGGGATGCCGTCTGCCGCCGTCTGGGCGAACACGTCTACGGCGTGGACGTGGAAAATCTGGAAAGCGTCGTCGTGCCCCTGCTGCTGCAACGCGGCGAGACCCTGACCACGGCCGAATCCTGCACGGGCGGCCTGCTGGCCAAACGCATCACCGACGTGGCCGGTGCCTCGTCGGTCTTCCATCAGGGGGTCGTGACCTATGCCAACGAAGCCAAGACCCGGCTGCTGGGCGTTCCCGAAGAGCTGCTGGCCAGCGTGGGGGCCGTCAGCCCCGAAGTGGCCCGCTGCATGGCCGAACAGGCCTGCACCCGCTACGGCAGCACCTGGGGTGTGGGCATCTCCGGCATCGCGGGCCCCGGCGGCGCCACGGCCACCAAGCCCGTGGGCCTGGTCTATATCGCCCTCAGCAACGGCCGGCAGACCTGGCTGCGCGTCATGCGCCCCCACGGCCGCTACATGGGCCGGGCCTGGACCCGCCAGCGCGCCGCCAGCCACGCCCTGGACATGCTGCGCCGCGCCATGCTCGGCCTGCCTGTGGAGATGGAGGCGTAGCAGCCTGCTCAAAGCCGGGAAGGAGCGTCCTTCCCCGGAACATCCTGCACAGCGCCCCATCCCGGTGTGAAGACCGGCAGCTTGCCCGCATGGCAGACAGCCGTGCTCCGGTACGTCGAACACGCTGCCGTCTCCCTTTCTTCCCTGAAACGATACCGCCCCGTTTATCGGCATGAGCTGATGGACGGGGCGGTATGTCATGACCGGGCTTTTCCGTCAAGCCGGTATCCCGGCCTGTCGCAGCCCGGGACTAGTGTTCCAGGAACTCCACCACCTTCTGGCGGAATTCCTTGTAATAGGGCTTTTCCATCATCATGGCATGGGCAGCGCCGGGCATGATCTCCAGCTTGGAGCCGGAAGGCAGCTTGCTCATGGCGGCCCGCATGCTGTCGAGGTTCAGGTACGGGTCCTTGTCACCGCCGATGACCAGGGTGGGCACCCGGATGGCGGCGGGGTCGATGAGAGGCGTCTCCGCGGAGACCAGCAGGTCGCGGCGGCCGCCGTTGGGGCTGGAGTCCTTGTCATAGCGCCAGCAGTTGGACTGGAACACGGCCACCACCTGCGGGTCCACGATGGTGTAGTCGATGGCGCCGTCCTTGGTGGTCTGGAAGTCGCCCGCCGCATGCAGCCAGGTATTGTGGTTGAAGGGCACCTTCACTTCGGCGGCACCCAGGCCCACCATGATGGGCGCATACAGCACCAGCTTCTTCACCATCTCGGGATGACGGGCCACGAAGCGGCTGCTGGTGACGGTGCCCCAGCTCCAGCCCAGCACATCCAGCTTCTTCTGGCCGGAGACCTTGAGGATCTCGGCCGCGGCGGCCGCAGCATCCTCGGCGGCATAGTCGGAATTGGGCATGAAGCCGTCTTCCACTTCCTGGGATTCACCATAACCGGCCACGTCGAAGGTCCAGACAGCGAAGCCGCGCGCGGCAAGGTAGCGGGCCAGGCTGTAGTCGGCATAGTTCACGTCGAACTCATGCGAGGAATAGGTCAGGCCGTGCACCAGCAGGATCTGGCGCTGGGGCTGCGTCCCGGCCACGGCCAGACGCTGCAGATGCAGGGCGACGCCGTTGCGCTCCAGCGGGAAGGTCTGGATCTGATATTCCGTGGCGGCATCAGCACGGGCCTGGACCGTGGCGACCTGAAGGGAAAAAAGCAGCACCTGCAGCATCAGCAGGCAGGACAGAAGTGAACGGATCATGGTTCCCCCCGTGTCCGCTCCCCGGATCATCCCCGCAGGAGCGGCCTTGGATGAAATGTGAAAGATGTGAGCTTTTGCGGCTGAAACCCCTTTGCAGTCGCAAAAAAATTTTATAGCATGGTTTAATATTTATAAACAACGGCGTATTCAGTTTAATGCAAAGACGCCGGGAGGCACGCGGCTGCGGCCTCTTTTCCGGGAGGGAACATGCTGGATTTCTTGAACACGGTTTCTGGGTATGTCTGGGGATGGCCATTGATGATCCTTCTGGTCGGCACGGGCCTGTGGCTGACCTTTTCCCTGCGAGCCCTGCAGTTCAGTCATCTGATCCACGCATTCACCCTCATCGTCCGCAAGACCCCCGACAGGAAGGCCCAGGGCGACATCTCCAACTTCGAGGCCCTGATGGTGGCCCTTTCCGCCACCGTGGGCACCGGCAATATCGCCGGTGTGGCCACGGCCATCTACATCGGCGGCCCCGGTGCGCTGTTCTGGATGTGGATGACCGGCCTTGTGGGCATGGCCACCAAATACGCCGAGGCCGTGCTGGCCGTGAAATACCGCGTGCAGAACGAGAACGGCACCTTCAGCGGCGGCCCCATGTACTACATCTCGCGCGGGCTGGGCTGGAAATGGCTGGCCACGCTCTTCGCCTTCTTCGCGGCCATCGCCACCTTCGGCATCGGCAGCATGGTGCAGTCCAATTCCGTGGCTGACGCCCTCAACCACAGCTTTTCCATCGCTCCCGGCATCACCGGCATCGTGCTCATGGGCCTGACCGCCGCCGTCATCATCGGCGGTGTGCGCAGCATCGGCCGCGTGACCGCCCTGCTGGTGCCCGTCATGATCGCCCTCTATGTGCTGGGCGCTCTGGCGGTGATCCTCATGCACATCACCGAGATCCCCGGCGTCCTGGCCATGGTCGTGTCCAGCGCCTTCCAGCCTGTGGCGGCCACCGGCGGCTTTGCCGGCGCCACGGTGATGATGGCCATCCGTCTGGGCGTGGCCCGCGGCCTGTTCTCCAACGAATCCGGCCTGGGTTCCGCTCCTATCGCCGCCGCGGCCGCCCGCACCAGCCAGCCCGTGGTGCAGGCCCTCATCTCCATGACCCAGACCTTCATCGACACCCTGGTGGTCTGTTCCATGACCGGCCTGGTCATCCTTGTCACCGGCGTCTGGACTTCCGGCAAGAACGGCGCCCCCCTCACCTCCTATGCTTTCGAGACGGGCCTGCCCGGCGAACTGGGCGGCCTTATCGTGACCATCGGCATCATCCTCTTCGCCTACTCCACCATCCTCGGCTGGAGCTACTACGGCGAAAAGGCCATCGAATACCTGCTGGGCAGCAAGGCCATCATCCCCTACCGCTGGGCCTTCATCATCTCCGTCGGCCTGGGCGCGTCCATGAAGCTGGATCTGGTCTGGACCCTGTCCGACATCTTCAATGCCCTCATGGCCTTCCCCAACCTTATAGGCCTCATCATGCTGACCCCGGTGGTCAAGGCCGAGACCCTGGCCTACCTGCGTTCCCTCAAGAAGGAACCGACCTCCGAAGGATAGCCCCCGAAGCAGGGGATCCCCCCTCCTCCTGCCTGCTCCATCACGCAGCGGCATCCGTCATATCCTGCCGCTGTCCGCCTTCCGAACGGAAAGCCCCTGCCCTGCGGGGGCTTTCTTCCGTCCTGTGCCCTGCAAAATCTCCCGGACGTCGCGGCAGACCGAAGACCGGACGTCTGCCGCGCTGCCTGCGCCCTCAGTCCCGGCAGCCTTTTTTCGTCCCGAGTGCCTGGCCCCTGTTGCCGCGAACAGACTTGCCTGCTGACCTCCGCCTGTCCGTCACGGTCGTTGCCGGGGGCCGGAGGTACAGCACATGTCCTGTACCTCCGCTTACCTGCCCCTGCTTTTCGGAGGCCGTCCCAACGTGTAAAGACGCTTCCCGGCTCTGCACCTCTCCCTCTTGCCTATCTGTCCTTCAGGCCCGCGTCGCCTGCGCTCCGTGCTCCTCTCCGGGATGCCCGAGCAGGCATCAGGAAAAAAGCGGCTTTCCCCGCCGCTATGGGGAGATTTCCCCATGTAGGCTCTTCCTCCTGAGAGCCATTCCTGTCCGCATGCAGGTGTGGCAGCTGTTTTTTGTGAAGAAAATAACGAATAAAAGCAGTCACCTGTACCGCATCTTCCGGCCGCAGGCCGCTGATGGAGCCAATTTCAGGATTCTCCTGATACCGGCCGCCCCGCCGTACGCGTAGGGTAAGGCCATCAAAAGGAATGCATGTGGGGCACCGCCCCACCAGACAGTAAAGGGGGATCACATGGCGCGCAACGCACTTGCAACGACGGCCCGTGCCGTCAAAGCCACTGCCGGGCAGTGGCTCGTTCTGTTTTTCCTGACCTTCGTCCTGGCCTGTCCGGCCATCAGCATGGCGGCCGATGCCGTCGCTACGGCTCCTGCCGCCCAGACGAACGTCGTCACCGTGGCCGATGCCCAGGATACGGCCGTGACGCCTTCGCCGGTGGCCGCCACCACGGGCGACGTGCAGACCGCCCAGGTCGTGGATGACCATCCGTGGTGGTTCTGGCCTGTGGCGCTGCTTTTCTTCTGCTTCATCCTCGGCATCATCGCCGTTATGGCCGGTGTGGGCGGCGGCGTGCTCTTCGTGCCGCTGGTCTCGGGCTTCTTCCCCTTCCATCTGGACTTCGTCCGCGGCGCGGGCCTGCTGGTGGCCCTGGCCGGTGCCCTGGCTGCCGGTCCCGGTCTGCTGCGGCGTAACTTCGCCAACCTGCGTCTGGCCCTGCCCGTGGCCCTCATCGCCTCGGCCTGCTCCATCGTGGGCGCCATGCTGGGCCTGGCCCTGCCCACCGACATCATCCAGACCTGCCTTGGCGTGACCATCCTGGGCATCGCCGTGCTGCTCTTCTTCTCCAAGAACTCCGTGCGTCCCGTGGTCAACAAGCAGGACGCCGTGGGCCTGGCCCTGGGCATGAACGGTGTGTTCCTCGAGCCCAGCACCGGTGAAGTGATGGACTGGAAGACCCACCGCACTCTGGCCGGTCTGCTGCTGTTCATCGTCATCGGCATCATGGCCGGTATGTTCGGCCTGGGCGCCGGCTGGGCCAACGTGCCCGTGCTCAACCTGCTCATGGGCGTGCCGCTGAAGGTCAGCGTGGGTACCTCCAAGTTCCTGCTCTCCATCACCGATACTTCCGCCGCCTGGGTCTACCTGAACCAAGGCTGCGTGATCCCGCTGATGGCCATCCCGTCCATCGTGGGCCTGATGCTCGGTTCCGTGGTGGGTGTGCGCCTGCTGGCCAAGGCCAAGCCCAAGTTCATCCGTATCATGGTCATCGCCGTGCTGTTTTTCTCTGGCGCCAAGGCGCTGCTGAAGGGCCTGGGCTGGTAAGCTGCCGGGCATGAAGGAGACAGAAAAATGAACAAGAATGACATCCAGGCTTCGCCCGCGCAATTGCGCTATGCCGATACTCTGTTCTATGGTTCCCTCATCGGTTTCGTGATCATGCTCATCACCTACGTCCTGTACGTGACGGGCATCCTCACCCCGCAGATCCCCCTGGACGACCTGCCGCGCCTGTGGACCGGCAGCGCCGCCGATTACCGTGCCGCCGGCAGCATCCCGCAGGGCTGGGGCTGGCTGGCCCTCATCGGCAAGGGCGACATCTGCAACTTTGTGGGCATCATCATCCTGGCGGGCCTGACCATCGTCTGCTTCGCCCAGCTGGCGCTTTCCCTGGCGCGTCGCAAGCAGTGGCTGCTGTGCGTCATCGCCATCCTCGAAGTGCTGGTGCTGGTGCTGGCCGCCTCCGGCATCCTGGTGGGCGGCGGGCATTAGGCCGACGGAGCACAGGCCGCGCCGTTCCTGCGCGGGAGGTCGCATGTTTTCTGCAATCAAAGCGTATTTCGGGCATCTGCTGGAAGTGCCGGACGCCGTATCACCAGCGCGTTACCGCTCACTGCGGCGCATCATGACCATCCTGATGGTCACGGTGTCGGTGACGCCGCTGCTGATCCTCACCGGTATCAACCACGCCCAGTACATGAGCACCCTGGAACGGGAGATGGAGAACCCGCTCTACGCCATGGTGCGCAAATCGCAGGCCTCGATGGAGCTTTTCCTCGGCGAGCGGGCCTCCACCGTCAGTCTGATCGCCCATGCCTACAGCTTTGACGACCTGACCAACGAGCAGACCCTCAACCGTGTCTTCCTGGCGCTCAAGAGCGAGTTCCAGGGCTTCGTGGACATGGGCCTGGTGGATGTGAACGGGCGGCAGGTGGCCTATGTGGGCCCCTACAAGCTCAAGGACGCCGACTACGCCGGACAGCCCTGGCTCAGCGAGGCCCAGGTCAAGGGCCGCTACATCAGCGACGTCTTCCTGGGGCTGCGCGGCTTCCCGCACATGGTCATCGCCGTGCACCGCATGGAAGAGAGCGGCCGGGAATGGACCCTGCGCGTGACCATCGACACCTCCCGGCTGGAACGCCTGGTGGCGGCCGTGGGCCTGATGCAGGATACCGACGCCTTCCTCTGTGACAGCCGGGGCGTGCTCCAGACCAACTCCCGTTTCTACGGCAAGGTGCTGGACAAGCTGCCCCTGACCCTGCCGCCCCAGTCCTTCGAGACCACGGTGCGGCCCTGGAAGGACGACAGCGGCCAGGATCTCATGGTGGCCTATACCAGCCTGGCGGGCACGGACTTCATGCTCCTGGCCGTCAAGCCCACCCTGGACATCTACAAACCCTGGACGGCCCTGCGCAGCGAGCTGCTGCTGGTCTTCTGCGGCGGCATCGCCATCATCGTGCTGGTCTCGCACCTGCTGATGAAGCATCTGGTGGGACGCCTGCAGGCCAGCGACGAACGCCGCGTGGCGGTCTTCGCCCAGATGGAACACAACCAGAAGCTCTCCTCCATCGGCCGGCTGGCAGCCGGGGTGGCCCACGAGGTCAACAACCCCCTGGCCGTCATCAACGAAAAGGCGGGCCTTGGTCTCGACCTGTTGCACATGAGCGGCAACTTCGAGCGCAAGGACAGGCTCATCAGCCTGCTGGAGGCCATCGAGAGCACCGTGGAACGTGCCCGCGGCATCACCCACCGTCTGCTGGGCTTTGCCCGGCGCATGGAGGCCAACCGCCAGGAACTGAGCGTGCCCGAAGTGCTGACCGAGACCATGGGCTTTCTGGAACGCGGCGCCAAGAACCGCGGCGTGACCATCGGCACGGACTTTGCCGAAGGCCTGCCGGACATCGTGTCCGACCGCGGCCAGCTGCAGCAGGTCTTCCTCAACATCATGGGCAATGCCCTGGATGCGGTGCCTGACGGCGGCAAGGTGGACATCGCCTGCAGCCGGATGGCCGACGGCGGGCTGCTGGTGCGCGTCACCGACAACGGCAAGGGGATGAGCCCGGAAGTGATCAAGCACATCTTCGAGCCCTTCTATTCCACCAAGAAGGAGAAGGGCAACGGTCTGGGCATGTTTATCACCTACGGTATCGTGCGCCGTCTCGGCGGCGAGATCACCGTGGACAGCACCGAAGGCAAGGGCACGACGGTCAGCATCACGCTGCCGCTTACACCGCCGGAACGTCCTGTGGAGGCTTGAGATGGCACTGCGTGTATTGTTGGCCGATGACGAGAAGGAATTCGTGGAGACCCTGGCCGAGCGCCTGGATCTGCGCGGTATCGAAGTACGGGTGGCCCTGGACGGCAAGGCGGCCCTGACCACCCTGGACGAGATGGCGGCCGCGGAGGCCCTGCCCGACGTGATGGTGGTGGATCTGCTCATGCCCGGCATGACCGGGGACGCCGTCCTCCAGCAGGTGCGCCAGAAGTACCCCGGCCTGCCGGTCATCGTGCTCACGGGGCATGACTCCGTGGACGATTCCGGCGACAGCCCCGTGGCCAGTGCCTTCGCCTGCCTGACCAAGCCGCTGAGCCTGGGCATGTTCCTGGAAACGCTGGAAGCCGCGGCCCGTTCCGGCGGCACCGGCAGCGACAAGGCCAGGGGGGCGTAGCATGACCGATTCGCAATGCATGGGACGTCTGCTGGCCTCGGCCACGCACGACATGCGCAACGTGCTGGCCGTGATCCGCGAATCCGCCGGACTGGCGCAGGACATGGTGCAGCTGGCCGCCGGGGCCGACAAGCCCGCCGACCTGCGCGTCATCAAGGCCCTGAAGGAAGCCCAGCAGCAGATCCTGCGGGGCGCGGCCCTGGCCGAGTGCATGGAGTACCTGGCCCAGGTCAGCCATAGCGAGAACGAGAACGCGCCCTGCGACCTGGCGCGTGTGGCCGGCACCTTCTGCCTCATGGCGGCCCGCCGGGCCCGCGCCGTGCAGATGGTGCTGGAATCTGCCGACAGCGAAGAACCCGTATGGTCCGCCGTGCCCGCCCTGGCGGTGCTGCGTGCCCTGCTGGACATCTTCGACCTGTGCGCCTCCGTGGGCGGGCAGGTGAAGCTCCGCTTTTCCGCCGGTCGCCAGAACAAGGTGGAAGGCATCATCATCGAAGTTTGCGACGGCGCCAATCGCGACATGGCCCTGGCGGCCCTGACGGGCAGCCCCCTGCTCAACGCCCGGCCCCGGCCCGGCTGGCAGGCCCTGCTGATGCCCTGGCGCGATCCGGCACAGCGCTTTTTCCTCTCCATTTCCGCCTGCGGGAGTGAAGACTAGAACGACATTTTTCCCGGCATCACCGGGTGAAGGAGAATGGCATGAGCAAGGAAGATATCAAGATTCTGCTGGTAGACGACGAAAAACAGTTTGTGGACACGCTTGCCGAGCGCCTTGCCATGCGCGGTTTTTCAGCGCGCGTGGCCTATGACGGCCCGCAGGCCCTCAAAGCCGTTGAAGAGCCCACCGACGTCATCGTCCTGGACCTGCGCATGCCCGGCATGGACGGTTTCGAAGTGCTGCGCAGCGTCAAGAAGAGCAACCCCCAGGTGCAGGTCATCATCCTGACCGGTCACGGCGGTGATGCCGAAGAACAGACGGCCTACCGCATGGGCGCCTACAACTTCCTCAAGAAACCCATGGACATCGACGAGCTGCTGAACAGCATCCGCATGGCCTACCGCGACAAGGTGGAGAACGCCATGGTGGCTGTCAGCCTGGCCGAAGGCGGTGATTTCGACGCCGCCCAGGATGTCCTCAACGAAAAAGACCTCCTGGCCGAGCACAAGCTTTAGGCCGCCATTGCCCCTGTCCGGCGGCAGTACCGCCGGACAGGAAAGATCCCGCACGCTCCGGGCGTGCATCATGTTGACGCATTGTCGCAAGGGGGAAAGACGTCATGCGTGTACTCATCGTCGACGACGAACAGGCCTTTGCCGAACCGCTGGCACAGCGCCTGGAGCTGCGCGGTATCGAGGCTGCCGTGGCCGGCGATGCGGAAACGGCCCTGGGCATGCTCTCCCGGCAGGAATGGGATCTGGTCTTTCTGGATGTCTGCCTGCCGGGCATGGACGGCGTCTCCCTGCTCAAGCTCCTGCAGGAACATGAACCGCGTCCCGATGTGGTCATGCTCTCCGGCGCCACGGAGATGAGCCAGGCGGTCAAGGCCATGCGGCGCGGCGCGCTCAACTGGCTTGCCAAGCCCGTCTCGCTGGATGCGGTGCTGGAAGAATGCCGCAAGGCCCGGGAGCGGGCCGAATCCCGGCGCCAGGCCCGGCGTCTGGCCGAAGAGGCCCGCCTGCGCAGTCTGGGCCGCATCGCCGAAGGCGTGGCCCACGAAGTCAACAACCCCCTGAACATCATCGTCCAGGCCGCGGGCCTCATGGGCGACAGTCTGGACAGCCCCGAGGCCGAGGCCCTGCCCGACATCGAGGACCTGCGCGAGTCCCTCAAGGCCATCGTGACCCAGAGCATGCGCGTGCGCGAGATCACCCGCAAGCTGCTCATGGCCGGTGTGGGCCTGGACCCCCGCAGCGCGCCCATGGACGTGCAGGCCGTGGTCTCCCGTGTCCTGACCCTGCTGCAAGGCCGCATGGACAGCCTCAAGGTGACCTGCCGGCTGCACTTCCCGCCGGAATGGGGCGAGGACGCGCCCCGTCCCCTGGGCTCCGCGCTGGAGCTGGAACAGATCTGCCTGCATCTGGTGGAGAACGCCCTGGACGCCATGCCCGAGGGCGGCACGCTGGACATCGGCGCCCGGCTGCTGCCCGCCGATGACGACGGCACCACCTGGTACGAACTTTCGGTGGCCGACAGCGGTACCGGCATCGCTGACGACATCATGCCCCATATTTTCGAGCCCTTCTTCACCACCCACCGTCAGGCGGGCCGGGCTGCGGGCCTGGGCCTTTCCGTGGCCACGGGCCTTGTCCACGGTCGGGGCGGCCAGATCACGGCGGCCAACCGCCCCGAAGGCGGGGCCCTGTTCCGCCTGCTGCTGCCCCTGCCCGTCAGCGAGAGCCGGAGCGAGGGCAACGAGTGAGTGCCTCCCGCACCGCATTTTTCCCCAAGGCCCCCTCTCCGGGCCATGGCCGCTCCGGCGGCCCCAGCGATCAGCCACACCCACACAGTCCCTGCAGGCCCTTCGGACCGGCAGGGACTGTTTTTTTACGACTGCCCGGCACGGCTTTCTGCCGCCCTGACGGCATCCTGAAAAAACGCCTGTCATCCCGCTGTGTTGTCTGCCCGCATCCGGTCGATTCCGGCAAATGCGCCCGCGGGGCATTTTTTTCTTTTCAAACGGCCTCAAGGATGCTACACAAGCGCAGCGTGTGGCGCTCACCCCGCTTTGAGGGGCCTTTTTTCCATCCCGTTTCTCCGTGCGCCATGCCCGCCGCCCCGTGCGGCCCCATTTTCGCAACAACGGCCCGTCATGGCCGAAGGGAGACCCATGTCCTCATTACCCTGCATCGTTCTGGTGGGACGCCCCAACGTGGGCAAGTCCACTCTGTTCAACCGCCTGATCCGCAGCAACCGCGCCATCACCCATGACCGTCCCGGCGTGACCCGCGACCGCATGGAAGGTGTGGTCCGCCGCAAGGGCCATCCTGATTTCGGCATCGTGGATACCGGCGGCATCACCCTGGATGCCCATGCCATGGTCACCGCAGGCCCCGAAGGCATCCGCGGCTTCGAGTCCGACATCCTGCGCCAGGCCGAGGCGGCCATGAAGGACGCCTGTGCCGTGGCCTTCGTGGTGGACGGCCGTGACGGCCTGCTGCCCCTGGACGAATATCTGGCGGCCCACATCCGCCGCATGGGCCTGCCCACCCTTTGCGTGGTCAACAAGGTGGACGGCCTGGAGAAGGAAGACGAGCTGCTGGCCGAGTTCCACAGCCTGGGCTTCCCCCTGCTGCCGGTCTCGGCCGAGCACGGGCACAACATCCGCGCCCTTACCGAAGAACTGGCCGACCTGCTGCCCGATGATTACGAGGCCGAACACGAGCCCCCGGCCCTGCGCCTGGCCATGCTGGGCCGCCCCAATGCGGGCAAGTCCTCCATGATCAACGCCCTGGCCGGTGAGGAACGCATGATCGTCTCCGACGTGGCCGGCACCACCCGCGACAGCGTGGACGTGCGCTTCGAGCGCGACGGCCAGGATTACGTCTTTGTGGATACCGCCGGGGTGCGCCGCCGTACCAAGATCACGGACATCGTGGAAAAGTACTCCGTCAACGCGGCCCTCAAGTCCACCACCAAGGCCGACGTGACCCTGCTGACCCTGGACGCCACCGAAGGCGTGAGCCAGCAGGACAAGCGCCTCATGGATCTGCTGGATACCCGCAAGATCCCCTTCATGGTGCTGGTCAACAAGTGCGACCTGGTGCCCGCCGGTCAGCTCAAGCAGCTGCTGCAGAACGTGAGCGAGATGCTGGCCTTCTGCAAGCATGTGCCCATCCTCACGGTCTCGGCCCTCAAGGGCACGGGCCTGAACAAGATCCTGCCCATGGCCCGCAAGATCCATGAGGAATGCGCCATCCGCGTGCCCACCGGCCAGCTCAACCGGGCCATGGAAGAAGTGCTGACCCGCCACCAGCCCCCGGTGGTCAAGCGCGTGCGCGCCAAGTTCTTCTATCTGACCCAGGCCGAGTCCCAGCCGCCGACCTTCGTCTTTTTCGTCAGTGACGCCGACCGCGTGCCGGAAAGCTATGCCCGCTATCTGGAACGCGCCCTGCGCCGCATCTTCGGCATCACGCATGCGCCCATGCGCCTGCACCTGCGTTCCAGCCACAAGAAATCACAGTAGATATGTGGCCGTGCGGGGGAGATGGATTTGTGTGTCCATCCGGCAAACCGCATTGACAGGAATCAGATAAAGATGCAATAGAAAGGGCTTATACTGCCGCAAGGTAGACGTCGCTTTGCTGTTGTGCGACGCCCGGCAGTGCATGGAGTCTCTCAAGGAGGGAGAAAATGAAAAAGTGCATGACCTGGCTCATGGCCGCGCTGTGCAGCGTTGCCGTTGCGGCTCCTGCCATGGCCGCCGACACCATCAAAATCGGCGTGCAGGGCGCCCATTCCGGCGACCTGGCCTCGTACGGCGTCCCCAGCCTCAATGCCGCCAAGATCGTCATTGAAGAAGCCAACGCCAAGGGCGGCGTGCTGGGCAAGAAGATCGAACTGGTGTCCCAGGACGACCAGTGTAAGCCCGAACTGGCCACCAACGCCGCGACCAAGCTGATCTCCGACAAGGTCGTGGCCATCATGGGCCCCATCTGCTCCGGCGCCACCAACGCCTCCCTGCCCATGTATGAAAGCGCCAACATCATCAGCATCTCCCCCACGGCCACCACGCCTGCCCTGACCCTGGAAGGCAAGCACCCCCTGTTCCTGCGCACCGTGGCCAACGACAATGCCCAGGCCCAGCTGACCAGCAGCTACATCATCGAAGTGCTGAAGGCCAAGAAGGTCGCCTACCTGCATGACAACGGCGAATACGGCAAGGGCTTTGCCCAGCAGAACCGCGGCATCCTCGAAAAGGCCGGCGTCGAGACCGTCCTGTTCGAAGCCGTGACCCCCGACGCCGTGGACTTCTCCGCCGTGGTGCGCAAGCTGCGTCGCGCCAAGGCCGACGTCCTGATCTTCGGCGGCTACCAGAACACCGCCTCCAAGCTGGTGCAGCAGATGCGCCGCGACCGCGTCAAGACCCCCCTCATCGGTCCTGACGGCGTGAAGGACGAGACCTTCCTCAAGATGACCGGCAAGGACAGCGAAGGCGTCATGGCCTCCTATCCCAAGGATACCAGTACCCTGGCCATGTACAAGCACGCCCGCGAAGCCCACGTCAAGCAGTTCGGCAGCGAGCCCGGCTTCGGTTACTACAACGCCTATGCCGCCACCCAGGCCCTCATCAAGGCCATCGAAGTGGCCGGTAGCACCGAGACCGACAAGATCATGGCCGCTCTGAAGAGCACCGAAGTGGACACCCCTCTGGGCAAAATGTCCTTCAACAAGGCCGGTGACGCCACCGGTCTGGGCCTGTCCGTCTATGTGGTGAAGGACGGCAAGTTCGTCGAAAGCGACCACAGCGTCACTCTGCATTAATAGGATACTATGGCGCACGGGCGCGGAGGCATGGCCTCCGCGCCCTCTTGCCCGCTGCGCCCGGGTAAACCGCAGCCCCTGTAACGGCATGGACTTCCAGTACTTTATCGAACTTTTCTTCGGCGGCCTCACACGCGGCAGCATCTATGCCCTCATCGCCCTGGGCTATACGCTGGTGTACGGCATCATCGAACTGATCAACTTCGCACACGGCGAAATCTACATGCTGGGCGCCTTCACGGCCCTGCTGGTAGCCGGTGTGCTGGGCATCGTCGGTTTCCCCGCCGGAGGCATCCTCATCGTTGCGGCCCTCGCGGCCGTGGTCTGGAGCGCGGCCTACGGCTATACTCTGGAAAAGGTGGCCTACAAACCCCTGCGCGGCGCCCCGCGTCTGTCGCCCCTCATTTCGGCCATCGGCATGTCCATCTTCCTACAGAACTATGTGCTGCTGGCGCAGACCTCTGACTATGTCCCCTTCCCCCGCCTGCTGCCGGAGATGGAGTTTCTGGATTACCTGGGCAACATCATGGGCCCCAGTGATTTCCTGATCCTTGTCACCAGCACGCTGGCCATGGTCTCCCTGAGCCTGTTCATCCGCTATACCCGCATGGGCAAGGCCATGCGCGCCACCGCGCAAAACCGCAAGATGGCCCTGCTGCTGGGCATCAATGCCGACCGCATCATCTCGCTCACCTTCATCGTCGGCTCGGCCCTGGCGGCCCTGGGCGGCGTGCTCATCGCCTCCCACATGGGACAGGTCAACTTCGGCATCGGCTTCCTGGCCGGCCTTAAGGCCTTCACGGCCGCGGTGCTCGGCGGCATCGGTTCCATCCCCGGTGCCATGGTGGGCGGCCTTGTGCTGGGTATCGCCGAGAGCATGACCACCGGCTACCTGTCGGGCAACTATGAGGATGCCCTGGCCTTTGCCCTGCTCATCCTCATCCTCATCTTCCGTCCCGACGGCATCCTCGGCAAAGCGAAAGTGCAGAAGGTGTAGCCAATCATGATGCAATATCTTACAAAAGCCCTTTTGGCTGCCTGTTGGTTCATGCTCCTGACCTTCCCGGTCATGGGCATCAAGCTCAACAGCGTTGACCAGACCGTGGAATGGCAGTTCGACAGGGTCATCCTGCTGGGCGTGGCCATCTTCTTCCTTTCCATGCTCTGGAACTGGTGTTTCAGCCGCAAGGCCCGCGGCATCCCGCTGATCCGCCTGCCCGAAGGCCTGGGCAAGGGCCTGCACAGCCTGGTCACCCTGCCCAACCGCAATACCACCACCCGTCTGACCAGCCTCGGCCTGCTGCTGGCCGTCATGATCGTCATGCCTCTGGTGAGCTCCTTCTACCAGACCAACATCATGATCTCGGCCATGCTCTACGTCATCCTGGCCCTGGGCCTGAACATCGCCGTGGGCATCGCCGGCCAGCTGGTGCTGGGCTATGTGGCCTTCTACGCCGTGGGCGCCTATTCCTACGCCCTGCTCAACCAGGCGTTCGGCCTGGGCTTCTGGGCCTGTCTGCCCGTGGGCGGCTTCATGGCCATCGTTTTCGGCCTGGCCCTGGGCTTCCCCGTGCTGCGCCTGCGCGGTGACTATCTGGCCATCGTGACCCTGGGCTTCGGCGAGATCGTGCGCCTGGTGCTGCTCAACTGGACCAGCCTCACCGGCGGTTCCGGCGGCATCAAGAACATCCCCGGTCCCTCCTTCTTCGGCCAGGAGCTGGAGATCGCCGCCAACACCATCTTCATCTACTATCTGGTGCTGCTGGCCGTGATCCTGACCATCATCGTCATCAGCCGCCTCAAGAACTCCCGTGTGGGCCTTGCCCTGCAGGCCCTGCGTGAAGACGAGATCGCCTGTGAGGCCATGGGCATCGACCTGGCCCGCGTCAAGCTCTCGGCCTTTGCCCTGAGCTCCTGCTGGGCCGGTTTCGCCGGCGTCATCTTTGCGGCCAAGACCACCTTCATCAACCCCGCCAGCTTCACCTTCATGGAATCGGCCATGATCCTCTCCATGGTGGTGCTGGGCGGCATGGGCTCCATCGTGGGTGTGGTCATCGCCGCCACCATCCTCATCCTGGCTCCCGAATACCTGCGTGCCTTCTCCGAGTACCGCATGCTGATCTTCGGCGCCATCATGGTCATCATGATGATCTTCCGGCCCCAGGGCCTCGTCACCGGTGAGCGCCGCCGCTACCGCATCACCGCCCTGCAGGGCGGCAACAAAGGAGAACGCGCATGAAACCCGTCCTTGAAGTCAAGGGCCTGACGCGTGACTTCGGCGGTCTGCGCGCCCTCAACGAGCTGGACCTGACCGTCAACGAAGGCGAGATCGTGGCCCTCATCGGCCCCAACGGCGCCGGCAAGACCACCTTCTTCAACTGCGTCACCGGCATCTACAAGCCCACGGAAGGCACCGTGCACCTGTACGGCGCCAACGGCGAGAAGCATCTGCTCAACGGGCGCAAGCCCCACCTCATCACGGCGCTGGGCATGGCCCGCACCTTCCAGAACATCCGTCTGTTCAGCGACATGACCGTGCTGGAGAACGTGATGATCGGCCGCCACTGCCGCACCAAGGCCGGCATCTGGGGCGCGCTGACCCGCAACCCCGCCACCCGTCGCGAAGAGCAGGAATCCATCGACATCTCCTACAGCCTGCTGGAGACCGTGCACCTGCAGGATCTGTGGAACGAAAAGGCCTGCAACCTGGCCTACGGTGCCCAGCGCCGTCTGGAGATCGCCCGCGCCCTGGCCACCGAGCCCCGCATGCTGCTGCTGGACGAACCCGCCGCCGGCATGAACCCGCAGGAGACCAACGAGCTCAAGGATCTGGTGCTCCAGATCCGCGCGGACCGGGATCTTTCCATCCTGCTCATCGAGCACGACATGGGCATGGTCATGTCCCTGTCCGACCGCATCTATGTCATGGAATACGGTTCGCGCATCGCTGCCGGCACTCCCGCGGAAGTGCGCAGCAACCCGCGCGTCATTCAGGCCTATCTGGGAGAAAGCGAAGATGCTTGAAGTCAAGGGCATTGATACCTACTACGGCAACATCCAGGCCCTGCGCGACGTTTCCCTGCGCGTGGATGACGGCGAGATCGTGACCCTCATCGGTGCCAACGGCGCCGGCAAGTCCACCACGCTCATGACCATCTGCGGCATCAACCGGCCGCGCAAGGGCGAGATCCTCTGGAACGGCGAGCCCATCCACGAGCTGCCCCCGCACGAGATCGTCCGCCTGGGCATCTCGCAGGTGCCCGAAGGCCGCCTCATCTTCCCCGACCTGAGCGTGCGCGAGAACCTCGACCTGGGCGCTTTCCTGCGCAACGACGTGCAGGGCATCAAGGAAGACATGGACTACGTGTTCGACCTCTTCCCCATCCTGGCCCAGCGCCGCAAGCAGACCGGCGGCACCCTGTCCGGTGGCGAACAGCAGATGCTGGCCATCAGCCGCGCCCTTATGGCCCGGCCCAAGCTGCTCCTGCTGGACGAGCCCTCGCTGGGCCTCGCACCCATCATCATCCAGCAGATCTTCCAGATCATCCAGCGCGTCAACGCCAACGGCACCACGGTCTTCCTGGTGGAACAGAACGCCAACCAGGCCCTGCGCATCGCCCACCGCGGCTATGTGATGGAGAACGGCCGTATCGTCACCAGCGACAGCGCCGAGAACCTGCTCAAGAGCGAGGACGTGCGTTCCGCCTATCTGGGCATGTAAAAATCAATGGATCCTAACTGCCCTGCCGGGCGGTATCGTTGGAAGGGAAGGAGCCGCCTTGCGCGAAAGCTCCTTCCCTTTTTTGATGCTCGTGGCGCAGGGATCGCAGCGAGCATGGCCTGGTTCGGCAGTATGCAGCCGTCCCTCTGACAGCTTGTTATCTTTTGCATCTCGTCGAAGAGTATTCCCCACATGCGTGGGGATGGACCGAGGACGCGCCGATGAGCTTGCCGGAGAAGGCAGTATTCCCCACTCCCGTGGGGATGGCCGAGCGAACATATGGACAAAGAGAATGACAAAGAGCCCCCCTGCGCGTGGAGCGCCCCACGCAGAAACGCCTCTCCCGCATGAGACGGAAGAGGCGTTTTGCCATCATGGAAACAGGGATGGAATCCCTGCCGTATGCGAGCTTTTTCTCCTACTCCACCACCTTCGGCGTGCCCGATACCGGCAGGGTACCGGTGCGGATGAAGGTATCCACCAGGCCGAAGACCAGATCGTTGCCGCAGAAATGCCCGCGCGCGATGGAGGCCCGGAACTCGGGCAGGCGTTCCTCGAAGCGGCGCAGCAAGGCGGGCTCCAGGGTCATCATGTCGGCCTGCATGCCGTAGTTCAGACGTTCGAGGTACAGGGCGTTGAAACACTGTTCCACCATGGCCTTGAGCGGCAGGCTCAGGATGGGCTTGCCCAGGTGCAGGGCCTCGGTCATCAGGGTATGGCCGCCGCCCTGGATGACGTAGGAACAGCCTTCCAGCAGCTTGAGAAAGCCCTCTTCGCTCTTCTTCATGAAGATGACGTTGCCCTCGCGGCCTTCCGTCCGGTCATAGCCGAAGACATAGCAGGGGCGGTCCGTGGCCTGGAGCAAAAAGTCCACCAGCTTGCGGTGCGTGGAATTGCTCTGGTAGACCACCACATGGCCGTCGTCGCGGGGATTGAGGCGCAGCACGCTTTCACGCAGGATGGGGGGTACCACGCGGGCGTGGTAGCGGGGCTGCACCGGCGGCGCATAGAAGGAGACCAGCAGGTTCTGCTCCGTGGGCCGGAACAGATAGCGGGGCGTGATGCCCTGCAGCAGGTGATCCCACCACATGCGCGGCGGCAGCCAGCCGTGGCGACAGCAGGTGATGACGTGCTGATGGTCGAGGGTCAGGCAGTGCAGCCCGGCCTTCTCGGCCGCACGCGGCACGAAATATTCCAGGTCCGTCATGCAGACGTCGGGCTTGAACTGGTCGATAAGGCGCAGCACTTCATCCACATAGCGCTGACGGTGCCAGAGCAACGGGATGGCCTTGCGCACCGTGGCGCCCACATCCACCTGATAGTTGCGGAACACCGTGCCCAGATTGGGGATGCGGTGCACCCGGAATTCGGGCTCCAGTATCTTGGGGGCGTCGTCATTGGCCACGAACAGAAATTCGTGTGCGCCCAGACGGCGGGCGATGGTCAGCCCGCGCATGGCATGGCCATGCCCTGTCCCGTGGATGCCGTAAAGGATTCGCGCCATTCTTTCCCCCTGTGGTATAAACGCTAGTCATACCAACGGGCTTTGACAGCGTCAACCGCGCACGCCTCCACGCGCGCAACTTGTCCTGCTGCCGGAAAAAACATATCTCTGCCGGAGGAGCCCACGCCAAGGACACGCCATGAACAGCCTCCGATACATCCATGCCGCCGACCTGCATCTGGACACCCCCTTCCTGGGCCTGAGCCGTACCGATGCCGGAGAGGCCCTGCAAGCGCAGCTGCGCGACGCCACCTTCACGGCACTGCAACGCCTGTTCGACCAGTGCGAGCGCCTGCGGCCGGACTTTCTCGTCCTGGCCGGGGACATCTACAATCAGGAAGAGCACAGCGTCAAAGCCCAGCTGGCCCTGCGCGACGGCTGTGTGCGCCTGCAGGCCTGCGGCATCCCGGTCTTCTGGGCCCACGGCAACCATGACCCGCTGGACTCGCGGCTGAAGACCGTGGACTGGCCCGACAACGTGACCATCTTCGGCCCGGAGCCCGAACAGCATGTGCTGTACCGGGACGGGGCCCCCCTTGCCGTGATCCACGGCATCAGCCATGCCCGCATCAGGGAGGCCCGCAACCTGGCCCTCCTCTTCCACCGCCAGCCGGAGACGGATTGCTTCCAGCTGGGCGTGCTGCATTGCAGCGTGGAAGGCAGCCCCACGCAGGACAGATACGCCCCCTGCTCGCTGGACGATCTGCGCGCCGCCGGTCTGGATGCCTGGGCCCTGGGCCATGTGCACGAACGCCGCACCCTGGCGCGCCATCCCTTCATCGCCTATCCCGGCAATACCCAGGGACTCCACATCAATGAAGGCGGCCCGCGCGGCTGTCTGCTGGTCACTGCCGAGGCCTGCGACGGTGCTTTCTCCTGCCGGGAAGAGTTCCTGCCGCTGGGGCCGGTACAATGGCAGCGTCCGGTCATCAGTCTGGACGCCGTGGAACAGTTCGACGCCGTGGAGGACAGGCTGCTGGAGGCCCTGACTACGGTCACGGAAAGCGCTGACGCATCCTGCACGCTCATGGTCGTGCGCCTGTGCCTGCAGGGACGCACCCCGCTGGACAGCCTGCTGCGCCGCCCGGAGACCTGCCGCGACCTGCGGGAGCGCCTGCATCAGGCTCCCCTGCCCCTGCCTGTCCATATCAAGGATCTGTGCGTGGAGACGGCCCCCGCTGTGGATATGGCCGCCTGCCTGCAACGCCAGGATCTGCTGGGCGAGGCCCTGCGTCTGGCGGAAGGACTCGGACAGCAGCCCGAAGCGCTGGCCGCCTTTGCCGAGGAGGAGCTGGCGCCCCTGTTCCGGCACTGCCCCGCCGGGATGCTCGACATGCCGGAAGGGGAGGATCTCCATGACCTGCTGGACGAAGCCCGTTATCTCTGCCTGGACATGCTGGAGGGGAAGTGATGCGCCTGCTCTCGTTCCACGCAGACGGCTTCGGCATCCTTGCCCAAACGGGCGCCGAGGACCTCGGCCCGGGCATCAACATTTTTCTGGGCGACAACGAAGCCGGCAAGTCCACCTGTCTGGCCTTCCTGCGGGCCATGCTCACCGGCTATCCCTCCGGGCGCAAGGAGCGTCAGGCCGGCCAGCCCCTGCGCGGCGGACAGGCCGGGGGCAGCCTGACGCTGGAAAGCGGCCTCCACGGCCTGCTGCATCTGCATCGCCGCCCCGGCCCGGGCAGCGGCCGTTTGCAGCTCACCGGCCCCGACGGGGCCCCTGTGCCGGAAAGCCTGCTGGAGCAGCTCTTCCGGGGCATCGACCGTCAGGTCTACAGCAACGTTTTCGGCTTCAGTCTGGGGGAATTGCAGCGCTTCGAGAGCCTGGACGACGAGGCCGTGCGCCACGCCCTCTACGGGGCCAGCTTCGGCACGGGCCTGCGTTCCCCGGCCGATGTGCTGCGCGCCCTGCAACAGCAGGCCGACGCCATTTATCGCCCGCAAGGACGCAAGCTGCCCCTCAACGTCCAGGCAGGCTGCTGGCAGGAGCTGCGGGCCCGCATCCGTCAGGCCGATGCCCGGAGCGGCAGCTACGACGCCCTGTGCGCCCAGTGGCAGCAGCGCAAGCAGGATCTCGAAGACCTCCGCCGCCGCAAGACGGAGCTGGAGACCGCCCTGCGCCGTACGGAACGGCGCCTCTCGGTCTGGGAGCAGTGGCGGGAGTGGCATCTGCTGGGGATGCGGCTGGAGCGTCTTTCCGGCCTGCCGCAGGATTTCCCGCCGCAGGGGCGCGAGCGTCTGGCCCGTCTGCGCGAACGGGAGGAGGAAGGGCAGCGTGCCCTGCAGGGCCTTCGGGAACAGTGCGCGCGCACACGCGAACGGCTCCGGGAGCTGTGCCCGGATCAGGCCCTTGTAGCGGCCCTGCCCCGTCTGCGCGCCCTGACGGAACAGACCTCCACCTACCGGCAAGCCCTGACCGACCTGCCGCTGGCGCGTCTGCGCAAGGAACAGATCGCCCGCCGTCTGCAGGAAGAACTTTCCCGTCTGGGCCCTGACTGGGATTGCGCCCGCATCCGTGCCACGGACCGCTCTGTCTTCGGCCGGGAGGAAGTGGAACGGCAGGCCGCCACACTGGCGACCTGTACGACGGCCCTGCAGATGGCCCGCCAGCGGGAAGACGAGGCCGCCGCCGCGCTGGCACAGGCTGAAGAGACCCACCAGGCACACCTGCAACGTCTGGAGGCCCTGCCCGACCGCCAGCCGCCTCTGGACGGCGGCCAACAACGCCACCTGCAACGCCTTCTGGAAAACTGGCAGGAAAAACAGGGGGACCTCCCCCGCTGGCAGCGACGGCAGCAACGGGCCCGGGAAGCCTTTTCACGCGCCTGCGCGCCGCTGCGCCTGGACGGAAACGACCTTGCCGGGCCGGAGCGGCTGCTCCGCCACAAGGACGAGGCCCTCTCGCTGGCCTCCCGTCTCGACCATCTGACAGAGCGCTTGCGCAGCCTGCGGGAACAGCAGGACCACGCACGGCAGGAGCAGGACAAGCTGCAACAGCGCGAGACGGCCCTTGTCCAGGCCATCGACCGGCATCCGGCCCTGGAGCAGGACGCCCTGGATCGTTTTGCTGCCGCCGTGCGGCATTGCCGTACGCTCCGCTCCGGGATCGCCGCCGAGACGGTCCGGCAGGAAGGGCTTTCACAACAGGCCCAACAGCTGGAGCGTCCTCTGACAGGCGGCAGCCTGCCCCTGCTCTGCATGGGCATCGTGCTCCTGCTCCCCGGTCTGGTCCTTCTGCTGGCCGGACAGTGGGCCCCGGAGCTGCTCCCCTGGCCCGGGCTGGCGACCTCGCCCTGGGCAGGCGGGCTGGCAGCGGTCTGCGGTCTTGCCCTGCTGGCAGGCGGCCTGCCCCATGCCGGGAAGGCGGAACGCCATCGCCGGGAAGAAGCGGCGCGCATCCGGCAGCTGCTGGAAGAAAGCACAGGACGCCTGCGGGAACAGCAGCACCGCCTTGCCCGTCTGCCCCTGCCGCGCAGCATGAACAACGACATCCCGGATGCCGATGAACTGGAAAGCTGTCTGGAAAAACAGCAGGCCGCGCGCCGTCAGCTGGATCAGCTCCTGCAGGAACACGACAGCCTGCGGCAGGAATTGAGGCGCGTCAGGCAAACGCTGGCCCGACTGGCCGAGCAGGAGCAGGAACTCCTTGCCGCCATACAAGACGGGGAAAACCGCTGGCAGGCCATGCTGCCCGCAGCCACGGCGACGGCCTTTGCCCCGGCAGCGGCAGGGCTGCTTTTCGAGCGGGCAGCCACCGCCGCCGCACTGGCGGAGGCACTGCGCGCAGCCGGGGACGATGCCGGACATGCGACCTCTTCCCTGCAGCAGACGGAACAGGCCTTGCGCGACCTGCTGGCCCTGCTCCCTCCCGATGCCGCCTGCCCCAGCCTGCCGGAGGCTGTCCGCCGCGGCCTTGCCCTTTGCCGGGAAGCGGAAGTGGCCCGTGCCGGACATTCGCAGGCCGCTGCCGAGGCCGCGACCAGTGCCGGGCTGCTGGAACG
The DNA here is from genome assembly GCF_050314315.1 of Desulfovibrio sp. SGI.102. Lineage (NCBI taxonomy): Bacteria > Pseudomonadati > Thermodesulfobacteriota > Desulfovibrionia > Desulfovibrionales > Desulfovibrionaceae > Desulfovibrio > Desulfovibrio sp. SGI.102. Next base: position 116,067 of record NZ_JBNPNC010000001.1, read on the forward strand.
CTGCCGCAAGGTACTGGAGGACAGCCGTTGCCGCACGCAGGAAGCGGCCCTCCGGCTGGAGACGGCCCGGACCGCCTGGACCGGCGGCCTGCATTCGCTGGGCCTGCCGGAAGACCTGACGCCGGGGACCGTCCACGCGGCCCTGGACGGTATGGAGAGCTGTTTGCGCCTCGAAGAAGAGCTGCAACAGGAAGATTCGCGCCTGCAACGTCTGCACGGCGAAACAGAAGCCCTGCGGGCACCGCTGGCCGCCCTGCTGGAAGAGACGGGACGCCCCGTGCCGCCGCAGGATGCCGACTGGCTCCGGCATCTGGAAATGCTGGGCGAGGCGGCGGAGGACGCCCGCCACCGTGCCGCAGAGCAGGCCCGCCTGCGCCAGCTGCTGGATGAGCAGGAAACGGCCTGCCGCCGTGCGGCAAGCGATCTGGACAACATCCGTACCGATCTGGCGGCCCTGCTGCATCAGGGCGGAGCCCGGGACGACGGGGATTTTTTGCAAACGGCCGCCCTGCTGGAAGAACGGCACCGGACGGAGCAGCGTCGCCTGCTGCTGGAAGACAGCCTGCGCCTGGTGGCCGGGACGCAGCCGCTGGAAACGTTTTTGGCTTCTTTCCGGGAAGAGGCCCGGAAGGAAGAGGAACAGGCCTGCGCAGGGCAGCAGCATCTTCTGGAAGGATTGCGTCAGGAAGAGGACGCGCTGGCGGAAGAAGTCGCCGCTCTGGGCGTGCGCGTGGAGGCCATGCGGCAGGACGGGACCCTGGCCGATCTGTTGCAGCAGGAAGCCGACCAGCGGGAAGAGCTGCAACGGCAGGCCCGTGCCTGGTGCCGCCTGCGTCTGGCCCATGCTCTGCTCCACCGGGCAAAACTGGCCTTTGAGAAGGAACGCCAGCCCCGTGTCATCCGCCGGGCCGCGGCCATATTCCGGGACATCACCGCCGGTGCCTGGCAGGACGTGGGCGCCGTCGTGGGCGATTCCAGCCTGCGGGTCATGCCGCCGCAGGGCGAGCCCGTCAGCCCGGAGCAGCTGAGCCGGGGCACCCAGGAGCAGCTTTATCTGGCCCTGCGTCTGGCCTACATCCAGGATCACGCGGCGCAGGCCAGCCCCCTGCCGGTCATCATGGACGATGTGCTGGTGGACTTCGATCCCGGTCGGGCACGGCGCACGGCCCGTATCCTGGGGGACCTCAGCCAGGGAAGATACGGCCCCCGGCAGCAGATCCTCTTTTTCACCTGCCATCCCCATACGGCGGCCCTGCTGCGGGAGGTCCAGCCCTCCGCCCCCCTCTTCCTGCTGGACAAGGGGCAGCTCCGCCCCGCCGGGCCGGAGGGAGCTGAAGAAGTCCCCCTACGTCCCTGACGACATTGGCGTTCACAAACCGTACGCAAGACCAGAAAACATCGCCCCGGTTACAGGGGACGACGGAGCAAGAAGCAGCGCGGACGGGAGTGCCCTCCCCTCCGCGTTCCGGCATATTGCTCCGCCCTACCGGCGTACATGCCGTGCCCTGTCGCGCACGCACCATAGCGCGGTCAGCCCTCGCCCCTTTGCCGCATACCTGCCCATCCGGCTTGCGCCCCGGCGGGGAACAGGCTAAGTCAGGGCAGCCCAATCCCAAAGGAGTCTTTATGTCCCTTGCCAGCCGTGGCGCGGAATTTTTCCGCTTCTGCATCGTGGGCGGTCTGACCTTTCTGGTGGACTACGGCCTGCTGTTCCTGCTGACCAGCGTGCTGGACGTCCATTACCTCTGGTCGTCCGCCTGGGCCTTCATCGTGGCCGTCATCGTCAATTACTACCTTTGCGTGTTCTTCGTCTTCCATCAGGCGGCACGCAGCTTTGCCCGGCAGGTGGTCTTCGTGGGATCGAGCCTGGCCGGTCTGGGCATCAATCAGGTCTGCATGTGGCTGCTGGTGGACAAGCTGGCCCTGCACTACATGCTGGCCAAGGTCGTGGCCACGGGCGTGGTCATGATCTGGAACTACATCATGAAGCGCAAGGCCCTCAGCTGACCGGGCAGGGAAGCTCCCCAGCCTTTTCGCTGCGTCCTTTCCAGCGTTGTCCAAAATGGAAAAAGCCGGGCTGTTGCCCGGCTTTCTTCATTTACGCCTGAGGGGCTTGCTCCGGCCTGTTCCCGCCGGAGGACATGCCTGTCCTGCCCTGCCGCAGCAGCAGTGACAGCACATTGAGCTGGATCTCGAAGGCCTGCCGGGCCTGCTTGCGCTGGCAGTCCAGGGTCAGGCCGGCAACAAAGCTCAGCAAAGCCGCCAGCATGCAGAATCCGGACACGATCAGGGTCGGGAAGCGGGGTACGAGCCCGCTGGACATGTATTCGCCCAGCACAGGCAGGAACAGCCCCAGAGAAAGCAGGGCCAGCAGACAGGCAACCGACCAGAAGACCAGCAGGGGACGGTAATCCTTGAACAGGACGGCGATGGTCTTCAGGACGCGGAAGCCGTCCCGGAACGTGCTCAGCTTGGAAAAACTCCCTTCCGGCCGGTCGCGGTACTGGATGGGCATGGAAGCGATGCGGAAATTGTTGGCCAGGGAAAAGATGGTCATCTCCGTCTCGATCTCGAAGCCCTGCGAAAGGATGGGGAAGGATTTGACGAACAGGGGCGACATGGCCCGCATGCCCGTCATGACGTCCTCGATCTGCCGGCCGCGCTTCCAGAACATGTTGATGCAGCGGCGCACCAGCATATTGCCGCAGTTGTGGAATGGGCGCTTGTTTTCCGTGAAGTAGGTGGAGGACAGCCGGTCGCCGATGACCATGTCCGCACGTCCTTCCAGCACGGGCGCGCACAGGGCCGCCGCCTGCGAAGCCGGATAGGTGTCGTCCCCGTCCACCATCAGATAGCAGTCCGCCTCGATGTCACGGAACATGGTCCGCACCACGTTGCCCTTGCCCTGACGGGGCTCGGGGCGCACGATGGCACCGGCCTCACGGGCCAGACGGGCCGTTTCGTCGGTGGAATTGTTGTCATAGACATAGATATCGGCATCCGGCAGGGCCTGACGGTAATCCCTGACCACGTTCCCGATGGTCAGCGCCTCGTTATAGCAGGGGATCAGGACCGCGATCCTGTTGCCTTTCTTCTCAGTCTGCATATCCGCTCCTCGTGACCTGTGCATCGGCGTCCGCCGCTACCGGCGAACGCCGCAGCAACAGCCAGTCTTCATTCTCAAAAAGCAGGGCACCGTAACGCAGCAACAGGGCTTTGTGCTCCACATGGCGCGTCAGCAGCAACGCGGCCTGCTCCGTACGCCAGACCTCCATATAGCCGGTGGCATCGGCCGCCATGCGGTGTTGCATGGCCAGCCAGCGCCGGGCCATATCCGGGTCGGCGGCATAATAGATGACGTTCCCGTCCTTGTGTACGGGCAGCATGGGCATGCGGGCAGCAAAACGCACGGCCATGCAGTCTCCGTCAGTAAAAACCAGCTCTTCCGGTCCCGCCTGCGCGCGCAGGGCCTGCAGGGCATCCCGCAATCCCAGGGAATGCGCCTTGATCTGCCGGGCCTCTTCCGTATCCAGCCAGCCCAGACCGGTCATGTCCGCCAGGGCATGCCGGGCCGCCACCACCTGTTTGCCCTGCCCCAGCGACAGCAGGACGACAGCCAGCAGGATGACGAGGCCACGGCGCAGCAGGGGGGCTACGCCCTGCCAGTACAGGGACAAAAGACAGGTCAGCAGCAGCCAGGAAAGCGGCACCAAAAAGCGCGTGCCCCGCAGGATCTCCTGGCTCATGTTCTGCCGCCCCAGATGGCGGGCCAGCCACATCTCCAGGGCGCAGAGTACACAGCCGCCCGCGATGCCCAGCACCATGCCCGGCATGAGCCGCAGCAGGGTGCGCACCGGCCCGGCCAGCTGCTGTCTTTTTTTGAACAGTATGGCGGCTGCTACGGCTGCCGCGGGGAACAGCGGGACGGGGAAGGTATAATAGCGCAATATGTCCGCAAGGCTCTGCCAGACATCATGCCAGTCCTTGCTGTAACGCAGGGCGCGCACCTCGGCAAAAAGCCCGGTATACTCGGCCGGCGGTGCTGGTGTATCCGCAAGAAAAACTTTCAGATATATAACAACGGGAACTGCGAAGCTCAACAGATTCAGCAGGCTCAGGCCTGCGTGGCGCCACAGTCCCCTGTCCCGCCAGAGCAGGAAAAAGGCCATGAAGAACATGGCTCCGCCCATGAGGGCGCTGACCGTATGCACCAGCATGGCACAGCCTGACAGGAACATGACCACAGGCTGCAGCGAAGGGCGTTTGACGGCCGCACAGGCCAGCAGAAGAAGGAAGGGCCAGAGGTCGGCATAGAAGATGCGCGGCACCGGATCCGAGCGCATGCTGCCCCAGAAGGTGCCGAACGACCAGTGCACGGCAATGCTCATCAGGATCGAGAGCAGGGCCGCTAGAGAGGGGCTGCGGAAGAACAGGCAGCGCCCCAGGATGTAATAGGCAAGGAAGTGCAAAAAGACGCCCAGCGCGCCCACACGTAGCATGTCCGTGGCCGCATTGTCCCCGTCGGGGAGCAGACCCGCCAGGGCCGTCAGCAGGTTGGGCACGCCCGGATCCTGCGGGAAAAAAGACGCCACCGGGTCACGGGCAAAGGCCGCGGGGCATTCCCCGGCTTCCATGATCTGCGCGTAGTTCTGCAGGTCGCTGTCCATGCCGATGCCCTGGGGATTGAGGTCCAGCGTCCCCTGCAGGGCACACCAGCAGAACAGCACGGCCAGCAGGACCAGAAGCAGATCCGCAAGCCGGTGTCTTTTGTGTTCAGTCTCTTTCATAGCGGCAGCCCGTCTCTTGATAGATGCCATCCCGCCGGTCTCAGTCCCGGCGGGATTCCTTTTCCGCAGCCTGCCGGCGGGCGGCCGCCAGCTCCCGGGCGCGCCGGATCAGGCGCTGGTCCATGCGCCGCATGATCTGGCGGCTGTGCGTCAGGATGTACACTCCGCCCAGGATGCCCACGGCGCCGAAGGCCTCGCGGAAAGCAAAGTCCTCTCCCAGCAAGGTCACGCCCAGAACAACGCCCACCAGCGGCATGATGTTGAGGAAGATGGCCGCCTGCCCTGCCCCCACCACCTTGACCCCCATGTTCCAGAAGATCATGGCGCACACGCCGCCGATCCAGACGATATAGACCATACAGGCCAGGGTCGTGCCGCCCACGCTGTGCACGTCCAGCTGGCCGGTCAGCGCGGCGTAGATGAAGGTGCCCGCCGTCCCGAACAGCCCGGCCCAGGCCGTGGTCGTCAGGGGCGGAAGATGGCGCATGACGCGGAAGCCCGTCAGTGAATAGACGGCCCAGCCCAGCTGGGCGGTGAAGAACAGCAGATCCCCCTTGTTGAAGGAGATATGCAGCAATACGTCTATCTGTCCCTTGCTGACGAGGAACAGCGCCCCGGCCACGGAAAGCAGGATCCCCAGCAGTTCGATGGGCAGCAGGCGTTCGCGCAGGAAGATCAGGGCCACCAGTGCCGTCACGGCCGGAGTGGTCGTGGCGATGAGAGTGGCATTGCTGACCGTGGAGAGCTGCAGACCGGTGAACTGGGCGATATTGTTGAGCGCCACACCGGTGATGCCCATGAGCAGCAGGGCCGGCATCAGGCGCAGCGGCGGCAGGAGCGGCAGCCCCCGCCAGCGCATGAGCGCGAAAAAGGTGATGCTCATGAGCAGATAACGCACTGCGGTCATGGTGGACGGGTTCAGCTCCCGCATGGTGATCTTGACCAGCAGCGGCTGGGCGCCCCACAGGGCGGCCGTCAGGGCCAGCAGGGCAAAATATCGGCTTGTGGCTGTCGTCATGATCTTCTCCAGAGGCCTTCCTGTGCGCGCACCATAGCGCAAAATAAAAGATTTTTCGAGATATACGCACGCAGGATCCCCGCCGGGCCCCCCCGATCCTGAACCGGCGTTGACGTGATCTGCGGCGGCAGGCAGCAGTGCTGTGGTTCCTTTAACAAAGGTATCGCAAATCCCGTACCGCCGCTTTTCTTCCCTGCTGACCGGCAGGGGCACGCAGTCCGGGATCGATGTTGGCCCTGTTCTGCGTCATACGCAGAGATAAGCCGGCACAGGTTCGCTACCTTTTTGAGATGATTGCCTTTTTATTTTTCAAAGGCAAAATAAATTGAAAACAATTTTCAATTCCGTTGACATCATTTTTCAATCATGGCATGTTTGCCCCAACAAAACACATTACCACAGGAGCCACCATGCCGAGATTGGAAAACCTTCCCCAGACCCGGATCTCTTTCCGCCGCAGTGCCAACAACCTGCACATCGCCACCGGCGAGGATCTGGATCTGGAACAGGCCCGTGCCATCCTGAACCTTATGCGCTGCCACAGCAACGACTGCAACAAATTCTTCATCGATGTGCGCCATGTGACCCGCATCCAGCCGGCGGCGGCCGCCGCCCTGCGCGGTGCGCCCCAGCCTTCCATCGCGCCGCAGCGCATCCACTACAAAGGCTCCCGCGGCTTCGAGCTGGCGACGAGCGGCAACAAGGTCCTCATTGTCCCTGAAAAGGCAAAGCATGTTTGCAAGGGCACCTGCCCCAACTGCCGCTGCAAGGACAAAAAGGCCCGCGCCAAGGCGCGGAATACGGCCCGGGCGGCCGTGGCGTCGGGGGGCGCCGCTGTTGCCTGATGGATGTGAACCTCAAACAGTAAGGAAGAAGGTCATGAAAAAAATTCTTACCCTCATGCTGGCTGCCGGCATGCTCCTGGGGGCCGCCAGCGGCGCCAAAGCCATCGATTTCAAAGCCTCCGGCGAATGGCTGGTGGGCTTTGGCCTTGGTGACGGCAGCCTCATCAAGGATGTGGACAACAAGAAGTACCACCACGACGATACCTTCAACGCCGGTCAGCGCGTCCGCCTGCAGCTGGATGCCGTGGCCTCCGAATCCCTGTCCGGTACGGTGTTCTTCGAGATCGGCGACCAGATGTGGGGCAATGCCGAAAGCGGCGGCGCCCTGGGTGCCGACGGCAAGGTGGTGAAGGTCAAGAACGCCTACATCGACTGGATGGTGCCCAATACCGACCTCAAGCTCCGCATGGGCCTGCAGGCCGTGGCCATGCCCAACGTGGCCGGCGGTTCCGCCATCATGGACGGTGACGCCGCCGCCGTGGTCGCCAGCTACCAGTTCAACGACAACGTGGGCCTGACCGCCCTCTGGATGCGTCCGCTGAACGACAACTACACCGGCACCAATGCCGACGGTGAAGCCTACGGCAACGGCTACAACAACTATCTGGACAACATGGACCTCTTCGCCCTCATGCTGCCCCTGAAGTTCGACGGTGTGGAGCTGACCCCCTGGGCCATGTACGGCATGCAGGGCAAGAACACCCGCTTCAATGAAGGCGGCGTGGATACCGCCGACGGCGCGCTCGGCGTGACCCTGCCCGGCTATTATCCCGGTATGAACGGCCTCGCCCTCGGCAATACCAGCAAGGCCTACGGCTCCATGTTCTGGGCCGGCCTGCCCGTGGCCATCACGGCCTTCGATCCCCTGAACATCGAATTCGACATCAACTACGGCTATGTGGAAGCCATGGGCCGTTACGACGTGCTCAAGCGCGGTGCGGACTTGGTGCGCGGCAACAGCAAGCGTGAAGGCTGGCTGGTCAAGGCCCTGGTGGAATACAAGATGGACTGGGGCACCCCCGGCATCTTCGGCTGGTATGCCTCCGGTGACGACGGCAACGTCAAGAACGGTTCCGAGCGGCTGCCCTCCATCGCCGGCGCGGGCAACTTCACGTCCTTCATGGGCGACGGCAACCTGGCCTGGGGCACCGGCTACAACTTCTACGACAACAATCTGACCTACGCCGGTACCTGGGGCGTGGGCCTGCAGATCGCGGACGTGAGCTTTGTGGAAGACCTCAAGCACACCTTCCGTGTGGCCTACTGGGGTGGCACCAACAGCCCCTCCATGGTCAAGTACATGGGTTCCGGCGTGGCCTGGGACGACACCACCGCCGCCCAGGACGGTCCCTATCTGACCACCAACGACGGTCTGCTGGAATTCAACCTGGTCAACTCCTGGCAGATCTACGAGAACCTGGAAGCCAATCTCGAGCTCGGCTACATCGTCAACATGATGGACAAGGATACCTGGGACAAGAGCTATATCAGCGAACAGCGTAACTGGTCCAAGCAGGATGCCTGGAAGGCCCAGCTGATCTTCGCCTACACCTTCTAGCCCTCCCGGGGCGGGCCATCCGCCCCTCTCCCGCGCGTGCTTCTCCTTCCCGCGCGCACTCCGCCGCCGCTGTTTTTGCAGGAACAGCGGCGGCCTCCTTTTTCCGGCGGCTGCCGGCAGGCTCATCCGGCGCCGTGGCACCGGATGCAAGATGCTCCTGC